>NC_010529.1:447058-557200 GCF_000069785.1 Cupriavidus taiwanensis LMG 19424
GCCTTTGACCCATTTCCTTATACGGAAGTCATGACTCTTCCCTCAGTGTTTGAATAGTGAGCGCGGCGTCCATGGTTCGCTGCATGCCGATCCAGATCGTCTTGGCGCCGGGCTCGCCATCGTTCTTCCGCCCAAGGAACCCGCCCAGGGAAGCAACCAACCGAATCATCTGATTGAGTGTGACCGGTGTCTTCGGGCGAGCTTTCTTGGAGAGCACGTATGCCCCCCGAATCTCGTCGGCATCGAAGAACAGCGACGCATCCAGATCCGGACAGGTTCTGCCCAACCGCATCAAGCGGGCAATGCGCCATGCCACCACCATATACAACGCCAAGGCCCGCTCCACACGATCCATGTGCGATAGCTGTAGCGCCTCGACCTTGCAGCCGGTCTTCAGGACATGGAAGAACATCTCGATCTCCCACCTTGCCCGATACCATTCAACAAGTTCGTTGACCGCATCAGCGTCCTGCGCTTCTCGGTTCGTCACCAATCGCCAAACCACTGGCTTGACGCCTGCGGGCGCTTCGATCTCCCTTGCCGCCACACAGGTGAACTCCGCTCCGACCAGACCCGGCAGCTTCATACGCTGGGCGCGTAGTTCCTGTTTGACCTCGCGCGCCTTCTGGCCTGCTCGCCCTGGCAAGATAAAGGTGATTTCCCCGAGTACCGGGCTGGCGTCGACGCTATCCCACAACTTGCCGCCCTCGGCCAGGTTGCGGTTGTGTTGGCTGCGGATCAACCAGTCGGCCGGTTGGCCAAGTTCCTGGGCGCGCGCCATCAACTCGGCAATATCACCCTCGCGGTCTGTCATATACACCAGCCGTGTCTGCGGCAATAGCGCGGCTTGCTCCGCAACCCGTTCATATCCTTCAATCCAGCGTACGCTTTCCTTGATCCCGCCCCGGTTGCCATCGGCGTCCTTGGGCTCCCGAGCCCACATCCAGGCATCGATCACCCCCAGCGGCTCGCGGTCAGGCGTCACCGCGTAGGTCGGATGCAAAAACATGCCCCGCTGGGCTTCATAGGTCAACGGACCCAGCCCGTCGATCTCCTGGCCATTAAAGTTCAATTCGGTTGTATCAGCGATGCACAGCACCACCGGAAACTGCGCGGCCCTCGCTGCAGTGCGCTCCCAATGCGGCTGCATTACGTCCCGCCAATCGATCTGCTCATTGCCGAGAAACCGATATGCCGCGATGGTTTGCGACCAGTCATCGCATGCGCCGGGGATGCTCGCCGTCGGCAGAGCCGCAAACCGCTTGAGCAGCTCCTTGGCGCGCCGATCCCGCCGCGGATCACCAAGATCCAGACTCTCGAATTCCTCGTCCACCCATGCCCCCGACTCGTTGCTCATTGCTGCGCGAAAATCCGAGAGTAAACGCGAGTCTGGCGAAGTTAACAACCCCCTTACCTCGAAATTCCCGGGACTTCAAGCTCCAAGCCTCGCCGCGGAGACGGTCCTACTTCCGTATAAGGGGATGCCTTATAACTGATCGCCGTTAAATTGAGTTCGTAGGACTTTTGTATAGTCACATTCAATCGTTTGCGTTGGGCTCAGGACTGCTATTGCTTTCCTTCGTTGAACGCAAGCCCGCAAGATTCGTGCGCATTCCACTGATGGCGGACAGTGATTCCAGACTCATCGCGGACAGTGTTCCATGCGAAGGCGGACACCTTGCGCTGGCGTCCTGAGTGACGGGGTGAATCGTAACCGAAGTGTCCGCCATCAGGATGCAATGACGGTTCGGCGGCGGTGTTTCAATCGCGGCGTTGAGCTTGTCGGGGCGGCTGCGCGGCCCGCCAGGCAGCCCCGGCACTGCGGGTATGGCATCAACCAGGGCTTCGAAGACCACCGAGTCGTGCCAATTGGCACCGGTCACGGCCAGCGCCGCGCCGGTCTACGACGAGGTGGCGTTTGGTGCCGAGCTTGCCACGGTCGGTGGGGTTCGGGCCGGTCTGCTGCCCCCCTGGAGGCTAGTCACAGCCGCACCATCGATACTCGCCCGGCTCCAATCGACCTGGTCATGCTCACGCAATCGCGTCAGCAGGGCCAGTTGCAAGCGTTCCCAGATGCCGCTGGCCTACCAATCACGAAGGCGACGCCAGCAAGTCATACCGCGGCCGAAGCCCAGTTCCTGCGGCAAGTCTTCCCACGCAATCCCCTTCGCAAGGGCTTGCTTGCGATGCTGGTTTCGGGGCAAGTCGAAAACCTCTGGCTCGATCGAGTTGGACGCGCAGGTCACGTGTGGCGAGTGGTAGCCAATCGATGTGCCGCGCAGCGCGCAAATCATCATGGAACTCGACTACCTCAACCATGTCGAAATGGCACGATTAGTTGAACCGAATCGGGCGATTTGAAAGATGAAGCTGTTCCTTCTGAAAGTACTTTAATGGATGATTCATTATGATAAATTCGCAATCGAAAATTATTTGGCCGCCGACAGGTAACGCTGCCGATCCGTATATCGATCTCGAAGAACTCGATAGTCCCACTGTCAATTCATGGGTTTTCGCTCAGACAGCCCGTACTATGGAAATGTACGGACGCACGTCAGCCGCCGACGTGCTAACTAAGCGGCTCGTCGAGACCATGATGGACCAAGATCGCATCGTCATATGCTCGCGCTGGGGTAACTGGGCTTACAATACTTGGCTTGACGGAGCGCATCCGCTCGGTTTCGTACGGCGTACGCCCTGGAATGCCTGGATCGAGGGCAACCCACAATGGGAAGTGGTACTGGAGGTCGATGCGCTTGACTTGAACAACCGAAACGGGGACGGCACGCGCTGGGCTCTGGCGGGCTTTCATCTTATTTATCCCACTGCTGATCGCGCACTGGTCTTCCTGTCGCCCGGCGGTTCCGATACTTGTATCGTGCGGGAATTCGACGTGGAAGCGCGTGCGTTTGTTGAGAACGGATTCGAACTACCAGATTCCGGTCACCACAGCGTTGCATGGATCGATCGAGATACGGTTTATGCGAGCTGGGATGACAGCGCAGTAAACGCGGCCCCCGCTGTCACTGTTTCCGGTCACCCGCGACAGGTGCGCAGATGGAAGCGCGGAACGCCAGTAGCGGATGCGCCGGTGGTGTTCGAATGCGAGCCTGACGACTTGGGTGCGTCAGCGAATTACGACCCAATCCAAGCACGTCATATTGCAAGCCGCAGCACGACATTCTACGAACGGGAGCAATTCTGGCTCGATGAAAAGGCTCGTGAATGGCGGTTGTACGATGTGCCGCGTAATACGGCTGCTTTGTTTGAGTGGAGCGAATGGCTATTCGTCACGCCGCGCACCAATTGGCACGTCAACGAGACGGCTTATCGGGGCGGTTCTTTACTGGCCATTCGACGTGACGCATTTCTCGACGGTGATCGCCACTTCACCGTACTTTTCACGCCAACTGACGAGAATGTACTGTCGGGGGTGCGTTATACGAAGCACTGGCTAATCGTCTCTGACAAGAGCGAAAGCGTTACCCGCGTGACGCTTTGGCGTCCGCCAGACTCGGTCGACGACACGTGGCAATCTCGAGCGTATCCGTTGCCGGCCGGATGCGAAGCATCTGTGACCGCCGTCGATAGAGCACGCGATGACACTGTACTGATCTACGTCGATCACTTCCTGACACCACCAGCGCTGTACCATGCCGATCTCTCCAGTGACACACCTTGGCACCAGCTCGGACAGCTTCCCGCACGCTTCGATTCAACCGGATTCCTCGCGTTGCGCCGGCATGCCATGGCACCCGATGGCGTGCAGATTCCCTATTGGGTGATCGGCCGCGAGGCAGATCTTCAGGGTACCCCTCGACCTTGCCTGCTCTATGGATACGGCGGATTCGAAATCCGGCTCGATACACCCGCCTATATGGGCACTTTGGGATTCTCCTGGCTAGAACCGGGCGGTGTGTACGCAATCGCGAGCATCCGGGGGGGAGGTGAGTTCGGGCCTGGCTGGCATCAAGCCGCGCAACGAGAAAAACGTCCGGTCGCATTTGGTGATTTCATTGCCGTCGCTGAGGCATTGATCAGCTCCAGTGTTACCACCCCGGGGCAACTCGCGATCCAAGGGGCGAGCAACGGCGGGTTGTTAACCGCAGCGTGCATGATCCAGCGTCCGGATTTATTCGGTGCCGTTATCTCGCATGTGCCAGTGCTCGACATGTCACGCTTTCACCTGTTGTTGCAGGGCGCTTTGTGGGTCGACGAGTACGGCAATCCCGACGATGCCGACGATCGCCGGATGCTTATGGCTTACTCACCCTATCACAACGTAAAGCCGGACGTCTCCTATCCGCCGGTTCTATTCACATCATCGTCCACTGACGATCGCGTGCATCCAGGCCATGCACGAAAGATGGTCGCGAAAATGCAGGCACTCGGACATCGCGAGGTCTTCTACCTAGAACAGCGCGATGGCGGTCATGGCGCTGGCGTCGAACCCGAAACCAGAGCCCGCGCCAGTGCAACGACATTTGAGTTCCTGCGGGCAAAGATTGGGGCGTCGTTACGACCGAACGCGTGACCCGATTTTAAGCGTCACACACTGGCTTTCTTGCGGCAAGAATAGTCCCCCGTGCAAATACCGATGATCGTCCTACGACTCCCCACCGCTAACCTATATTAGCGATATAGGCGTGTTTTCTGGTGAAACTGTCGCTAAGCGGCATCGTGATTGCTTTGCACACCGGCATTCCGTGGAAAGACTTGCCGCAGGAACTGGGCTTTGGCAGCGGCATGACCTACTGGCGTCGTCTGCGTGACTGGCAGGCCAGTGGCGTCTGGACGCGCATGCACCTGGCCCTGCTAACCCGCCTGCGCGAGCATGGTCAGATCGATTGGAGTCGGGCAAGCATCGATGCTGCGGCAGTGGCCAGCCCCCGGGGGCCAGCAGACCGAAGCCGCGGTGGCATCGGACATCTTGACCAGCAGCACGGCGCGGCTCATGCGCTCCACCAGTACGCCCACTGCCGAGCGGTTACCCGCACCCTTGATGGGGTCGCCTTCCCAGTGCCCGGGCATGAGCCTGTCGTTGACCTCAGGCGGGCGCTCATGGATGCTGACCATGTCGGGAATTTGGCCACGCCGGTCGGTGCCACGCGAGCGCAGCAGGTGCTTAGCGTGGCCCTGGCGCAGACAAGCGATGAGCTGGCGACGCAGTTCGCCGCGCGGGTAGGCGTAAATGGCGTTGTAGATGGTCTCGTGGGACACGTGGCGCTCGCGGTGGTCAGGAAAGGCGCGCTTGAGAGTAGCGGGATTTCCTGGGGTGACCACTTTTGGTCAAGGAAGTGGCGCACCACGCGCCACAGCACACTGTCGGCAGCGAGTTTGCGGGCGGGACGGCTGGCCTGGCGGCGTTGCGCGCGGCGGGCTTACGCTGTCATTGCCCCATAGCCACCGCTTGCTGTCGCGTTGCGGCGAAGCTCGCGCTTCAGCGTTGAAGGCGCACGCCCCAGCCTGCGCCCATCTCGCGCTGACTGACTTTCTCCGCCTTCCAAATCTCGATGCGCATGCGCTCTTCGGATTGCAGTTGCGGTACTTCGTTTTTGTCATTCACCACACCTTACCGGATGGCAAGGTGTTGCACTTCAGATTTTGAGGTCGCCGTGATTATTACTTATAGAATTCAGAATTAAATTTGCGAATGACTGCATTTTCTTTCCTCGAGTCAGAGTTGTATTTTGCAGGGATGGATGTGACGCGAAACTTGAAGTTAAGGATGCTCTGCAAAAATTAGCCAGCAGATGTGCTTGAAATGAATCGTCGAGCCAGCGAGCATGTGGCGCATGAAACAAACTGACCTTGCTGAACTTGTCGACCAAGCGCAACCGCAAGCGCGAATTCCTGGACGAGATGAACCGTGTGGTGCCGTGGGCCGATCTGGTGATGCTGATCGCTCCGTACGCCCCAGAAGGCAAGCGCGGCCGTCCCCCGTTCGCGGTCGAGGCGATGCTGCGCATCCACTTCCTTCAGCAATGGTTCGGCCTGTCGGACCCGGCGATGGAAGAAGCGCTGCACGACGTTCCGCTGTATCGGGAGTTCGCCGGGTTGCGGATTTCGGTGAAGGTGATCAGCGGTTTCGGCGAACGTGATCAGGGAAGGAAGGTGGTACTGCGCGGTCAGGAGATTGTAGCGTAGGTGATCACGATGCCCGTTTCTTGGCGTCGGTTGCCGTGCGCTTGCGCATGGATTCGCCTTTGAGCGCCACTTTGTGCGCCTGGTGGACCAGCCGGTCCAGGATGGCGTCAGCCAGCGTCGGATCATTCGTAAGCGAGTAGCCAGTACCGTCTTGACGGCCGCAGCAGTTACGCTGGCGTAACCAGTTGCTCAGTGACGACCCACGGCATGAGTTCGTCGACGCGGTTGATCGGGTGATCCGCGATGCGTGCGAGCACGAAGCGTAGGTAAGCCTCGGGATCGACGCCGTTGAGTTTTGCCGTGCCGATCAGGCTGTAAATTGCAGCGGCGCGTTCCCCACCTGAGTCAGCACCCGCGAACAGGTAATTACGTCTTCCGATGGCCACCCCGCGCAGCGCACGTTCGACCGGCAGGTTGTCGATCTCCAGTCGTCCGTCGTCGCAATAGCGCGTGAGCGCCTCCCACCGGTTCAGTGCGTACAGGATCGCTCGACTCGTGTCAGATTTGCGCGAGAGCGTCTCCAACGTGGCTCTCAGCCACGCGTGGAGTTGATCGAGTAGTGGACGCGCTTGCGCCTGTCGATACGCCTGGCGCACATCGGGTGGTTTGCCCCGGATCTGCTCTTCGATCTTGTAGAGCGCGCCGATGCGTTCCAGGGCCTCGGTATTCAAGGAATTGGGGCGAGCTGCATACAATTCGTAGAACTGCCGCCGGGCATGGGCCCAGCACGCTGCTTCGGCAACCCGTCCCGTTTCGTAGATCGCCTGGTAGCCGCCGTAGGCATCGGCCTGCAACGTCCCGTTGAACGATTCAAGATGCTGCTGCGGGTGGATGCCCTTGCGGTCCGGCGTATAGGCAAACCAGACGGCCGGCGGAGTAGCATCGCCCGACGTCCGGTCGTCACGCACATACACCCACAAGCGTCCAGTTTTAGTCTTGCCATTGCCTGGCGCGAGCACCGGCACTGGCGTATCGTCGGCATGGAGCTTCGTCGCCGCCATGACGTGTCGACGCAGTGTGTCGACGAGTGGTTGCAGCAGCGCCGCACTGTGACCAACCCACTTCGCCAGCAACGAGCGATCCAGCTCGACGCCTTCACGCGCATAGATCACCGACTGTCGGTAGAGCGGCAGGTGATCCGCGAACTTCGCGACCAGCACGTGGGCCAGCAGTCCCGGGCCAGCCATGCCTCGCTCGATGGGGCGGCTCGGCGCAGCAGCCTGGGCGATGTGATCGCAGCATGAACACGCCAGCTTGGGTCGCACATGCCGGATGACCCGGAAGCTCGCTGGCACATATTCGAGCTGTTCGGAGACATCCTCGCCAAGCTGCTTCATCGGCGCACCGCATGCCGTGCAGGTATCACGTGATTCGGGCCAATGAGTCTGGAACTCGCGCGGCAGGTGTTCTGGCAACGGCTTACGTTGTACCTGTTCCGGTGCCGTACGCGGCGTCCTGTGGATCTCGATGGGTGCGGCACCTTCGTCGGCCTCGAGTTCTTCTAGGCGAAGTTCGAGCTGTTCGATCTGGCGGTCCAGCTTCTCCGAGCGACGGCCGAACTGCATGCGGCGCAGCTTTGCAATCAGCAACTTGAGATGCTCGATCTCCGCCTTGTCCGTTGCCGTCGCTGCCTTCTGCGATTCGACCACGTCTTGCAGATGCCCGATGCGGGCATCGCGCTCCAGCAAGAGGGCTTTGAGCGCTTCGATGTCGTCCGGGTACGCGTTCGCCGTCGTCATGCCAGCAGTCTACGCGCCGGCACTCAGGTTTACAACGCCGAGATCGGCTCCGCCGTGCGCACCGGCTGTCGCCAGTCGATGCCTTCCAGCAGCATTGAGAGCTGCGCCTGGCTCAGGCTGACGACACCTCCATCCGCACGAGGCCAGACGAAGCGGCCGCGTTCAAGCCGTTTCATCAGCAGACACATGCCATCACCGCTCCACCAAAGCACCTTGACCAGATCGCCTCGTCGGCCACGGAACACAAACACGTGGCCGCTGAACGGGTCCCGCTCTAGCACGGTCTGCACCTTCGCGGCCAGGCTGTTGAAGCCAGAGCGCATATCGGTCACACCAGCAGCCAGCCACACCCGCGTTCCAGCGGGAAGGCCCGGCATCACGAACCCACTCCCAGCAAGCTCGCCAGCACGAGCTGCAGGACATCAGGCTCGGGCTTGCCTTCGAAACTCACACGCATGCCACGACATTCGATGACGAGCCCGGTCGATCCAATCGGCTCCGGCCTCGGCGGCGATGCTATCTGAACGGGCAGGAATAATTCCGAAGGCTCGGATGCTGACGTCGCAGCTCGCTCATAATCCCGCCGCCACTTCGACACGAGATTCGCGTTCAGGCCATGCGAGCGCGCAACTTCTGCCAGTGAGCTTGCCGGGTCCAGCGTTTCCGCCACGACCTGCGTGCGGAATTCCTTCGAGTAGTTCTTGGAGCCTCGCCGGCGACCCCGCGCCTTGATTTCCATTTCTTCTGGTTCCCACCAAATTCTGGTGGGAACCAGATTGCCGCCTATGGCTCTTCATGAACAGACGGTGCTGGGGCCACGCTTACGCTAGTAGAGAGCCTCGAGCGCCTCCACACCCACTACAAGTATATCGATGCACAGATTGCGGAGATCGACAAAAAACTCGTACGTTAGCTTGCCGCCGACGATTTTGGGCAGCGTCTAATGAGGATCCTGGCATTGGGGTTCATTACTGCGAGCGTGCTATCAGCAGGAGCGGGTGACGGAAAGCAGTACCGCAACAGCCGAGATTTTGCGGCATCGATTGGCGTTGTGCCACGTCAGTACGTGCAGGCGGGAGAGCCAATCCGCTGGGGATCAGCAAGCGAAGAGAAAAGAACACCCGACGGCTGCTCTTACAATGTGCGCGGTCGGCGCGTAGACACTAGAGCGTGGTGGCTTGCGCCTTGACCAACAAGCTAGCTCGAGGCATGGGCTATCGCTGCGAAGCACACTCCATTCGATGCTTTTAATCGCCGGCCAGCCGCTGCCTGCATGAAACAAGAGAAGTCAAGGTCCGGTCGTAACCGTCCGACGGTCAGCGTTCTTGACGAGAGGGTTACCTTTAGGTGGCGGTTGAGCGGATCTGCTCTGCGACGCGATTGACGGGGTGGTCGGCGATGCGCGCAATAACGTGGCTCAGGTAGGCCTCGGGGTCGAGACCGTTCAGCTTGGCTGAGGCCACCAGCGAATAGATAGCGGCGCCGCGTTCGCCGCCACTGTCGGAGCCGAAGTGCAAGTAGTTCTTTCGACCGAGAGCAACAGCCCGCAACGCCCGCTCCGCGGCGTTATTGTCGATCTCAACGCGACCATCGCTGGCATACAGCGTTAGGGATACTCTGCACAAACGCGAATCGAGTGTGCTTGGCCGTTTAACAGGAAGCTGAATGCGCCACGACGCCAACCTATCAGCTCGGAGCGAAGCTATCTCGCACGCGCGAAGCAGCATTCGCGGGCTGCGCGCGAGGCATCGGCGTGAGCCAGAAACGCGCTCATGCCCCGGCAGCCAGCAGTTTGCCGCGCGCCATCCACAAGTTGGACAGTGCGAACAAGGTCATGAGTTGCGCGGTGTTCTTCCTCAGCCCTCGATAGCGGACCTTGGTGTAGCCGAACTGCCGCTTGATGACCCGGAACGGATGCTCGACCTTGGCCCGGATGCCCGCCTTGATTCGCTCGACCTGATCGACGAGCGCGCCAAGTGGTTTGCTTTGGTCCAGGACGCGACGTTTGCCTGGCTTCATCGCTACGTGCCAGTTCACGCCCGCCCGCGCGTCCGGACGCTTCTCCACGCCCTGATAGCCCGCATCGCCGAACGCGTCGGTTTCCTCTCCATGCAGCAGGCTGTTGCCCTCAACCACGTCGTTGACCTTGCCCGCCGTGCCCCGCACCGTGTGCACCAGCCCGCTTTCGGCGTCCACGCCAATGTGCGCTTTCATGCCGAAATACCACTGGTTTCCTTTCTTGCTCTGGTGCATCTCTGGGTCGCGTTCGCCCGACCCATTCTTGGTCGAACTCGGTGCGCTGATCAGTGTCGCGTCCACCACCGTGCCCGCGCGCAGCATCAATCCCTTGTCGCGAAGGATGTCGTTGACCAGCGCGAGGATCTGAGCGGCCAGCTTGTGCTTCTCCAGCAGGTGACGGAACCGCAGGATGGTGCTCTCGTCGGGCAGCCTCACCGTCCAGTTGTCCAGCCCGGCGAACTCCCGATACAGCGGCACGTCGTGCAGCGCTTCTTCCATCGCCGGGTCCGACAGGCCGAACCATTGCTGAAGGAAGTGGATGCGCAGCATTGCCTCGACCGCGAACGGGGGACGGCCGCGCTTGCCTTCCGGGGCGTACGGAGCGATCAGCATCACCAGATCGGCCCATGGCACCACACGGTTCATCTCGTCCAGGAATTCGCGCTTGCGGGTGCGCTTGGTCGACAAGTTCAGTCCAAGGTCAGTTTGTTTCATGCGCCACATGCTCGCTGGCTCGACGATTCATTGCAAGCACATCCGCCGGCTAATTGTGCAGAGCATCCTTAATTGCCGACTATATCCCTGAGAACCTGATTTGTCCATCTCGTGAAGGGTCATATGATGGCGGAGGCCGTTCAGGATGCCTCGATGTCATTCAAGAAGGCCCCTGATCAAACGCGCCCTGGTTACGAGCTGGGTCAACACCTGAGCTACCCGCCGGGCGCGCAGCGCCAGCCGGTCGGCTAATCAGCGCAGCCCAATGGCAAGCGCGCCAAGACCGTGCTAACCGAAGATGGCCGCTGCGGGTCGACATTCCGCGCGACCGCGACGGCTGCTTCGATCCGATCCTGATGCCCAAGCACCAGCGGCGCTTCACCGGGTTAAATAACAAGATCATCGCCATATATGTCCGTGGCATGACCGTGCGCCGAGATCCAAGTCTTCTGGCACATACGAACTTCACCGCCATCGCGCGAGCGGCGGAGAAGCCGTCAAGGTAAATGATGGAGCCGGAGCGAGCCGCAGGGGCGGCTCGCGGTGATGGCCATCACGCCTGTTGATCGCGATGGGGTGGATTGTTGATGGGCCTGCTAACGCCGCTGCTCACGCCGAGATTTTCGGGGCGGAGCTTGCTCGGCTAGTTGCAGTTGCGATTGGGCATGACGCCGGATCTGCACGAGGTAGTGCGATTCGACGAGCATCACAAGTTCATGGAAATAGTCCCGGACCGCTGCGGCGTCTGCGTCGGTTAGCTTGGGCAGCATTGGTCCGAGCCGGGGAAGAAAGGTCAGGTCTGTCATCGGATTCTCAGCGATTGCCGCGGCGGCTCTGGTATGCGGTATAGGTTTGAGGTAGAGCTTCTCGTCGATCTGCGACAGTTCGCATTGCGCGGCGGGGGCCAACAGTTCGCTGGCTAGGTTCATCAAGAGGCGATGGTTGCCGGCGGCGTGTTCGCCCAGGGTCTGGCGCAGCGGTTCGGTCATCAGGCTCGCGCTGCCGGCGCTGTCGAGCAAGTGGCTCCGGCATGTCTGTTCCATCGCCAGACGCGCGCGGATCCGGCTGTCCAGGGGGATCAGATGGTCGCGGGTGGATTTCTCACGCAGGCGGGCATCGCCGGCGAGCACAACGCACAGCAGCGCCGATGCCAGCAGGGCAACTCCGACAGCACCGGCGCGCTCATCCCCTGGGCTTCGTCGATCAGCAGCACGCAGCGACGGCGGCTGGCTTGCAGATGCGCCAGCCAGCGTCCGCGCTGGGCCTTGAAGCCGCCCCAGCGGTTCTGCGACTCGATCGGCACCGCAAGGATGTCGCTCAGCTCCCGGTAGAAGTCGGACAGGCTGCTTTGCGGGTGGTTAATCGAGCCCATGGAGCAACCATGGCAAAGCCGCTTCGCGTGCCAGGCCGTGCTCGATGCGCCATCGAGTTTGGGGTTCAGGAAGACCGCTTTGACGGGGATGTCCTGGGCGAAGGGATTGAACTTGAGGCCATACAAGGCCAGCAGATTTGGTTGCATCATGGCTTCGTAGGCGGAGTCGGGTCCGCCGGGCCGCCCAATTCCAGGATCGCCTCGCGGACCGGATGCGCGATCCGCTCCTGCGCATGGCGGCGGCTGTGGGTCCGCGAGCCCGCGGGCGCCTTCATTGGCGTAATGCTCGATCTACTTCCCCCGCGGCAGAATAGATGTCGCCCCGATAGAGTCTAAACCCTGGGGCGATAAGAGAGAGAAGTGGCTCGTTACGGACAAGCATTCAAGGACCGGGCGGTAGCACGGTTGTTACCGCTGGAGAGTGCGGTGGTGGAAGTGGTTTCAAGGGAATTGGGTGTGGCAGTGGCCACGCTTGAGCGCTGGCGTGCAGACGCTATGTCCATGCCCGCTCGCGAGCGGGCATGGACAGCGGCGGCAAGGTTTGAGGCGGTGCTGGCGATGGCGGCGATGGACGAGGCCAGCAAGAACGCCTGGTGCCGTGAGAACGGCGTGTATCCGCAGGAGTTGGAGCAGTGGCGCACTGCCGCCACGCAGGCGCTGGCTGAGCCAGAGGCCTGGCCAGCGAATCGAGCTTCGGTCGAGTGCTGCGCGCCCATGGGCAGACCCGGCACCGACGACGCGCCAAGGCGCCGCGCCAAAGCCGTCCGCCCACCACGCACGTGGCCACCGGGCCACGCCAACTGTGGTGCTGGGACATGCCTATTTGCCGGCCGAGGTCGCCGGGCGCTGGTTTTATCTGTATCTGATCCTGGACGTCTACAGCCGCAAGATCGTAGGTTTCGAGGTCCACGATCGCGACGATGCCGACCACGCGGCGCATCTAGTCAAACGCACGGCGCTGGCCGAGGGTATTCACGCCTTGGCGGCCAAGCCCGTGCTGCATGGTGACAACGGCGCCACGCTCAAGGCCACTACGGTGCTGGCGATGTTGTTCTGGCTGGGCGTCAAGCCTTCGTATTCGCGTCCACGGGTGAGGGACGATAACGCCTTTGTGGAGAGCCTCTTCTGCACGGCCAAGTACCGGCCGGAGTTCCCGTCCAAGGGCTTTGCCGATCTGACTGCGGCGCGTACGTGGGCGGCGCACTTTGCACTGGTACAACATGAGCACCGGCACAGCGGCATCCGCTACGTGAGCCCGGCATAGCGCCACGCCGGACAAGACACCAACATTCTGACGTTCAGGCTCGTGAGCGCAATCTGCGTCGTTGGTCACGCCACACACCAGATTGGTCGCCAATTGGGACGGTCACGCTCAACCCCGAGCGCGATGTTGTGGTGCCCAGCAGAGTCATCCCAGGCGCGGAATACCAGCGTTTGGTTGCATGAATGAGGCAACATCTACCTCGACGCGCGCCGACTTGTAGTCGGTCTCGCGCTGATGCCATAGCGCTCGCAAAGCGAGCTATTGCTGTCCGAGTGCGTATTTCGGGGCGCTTGATCAGCGATTTCGGGGGAACGTGATCACCTGTTTCGGCGGGAAGCTGCTCGCTGGTTTCGGCGGAACGTGATCACTTCGACGACGCTGCCGAAATCGGTGATCACGATCCCGAAACGAGTGATCACGTTGCCGAAATAGGTGATCAAGCAGCCGAAACGGGTGATCACGCACCGTAATGGGGCCGGGCAAGGGCTGGGGGTGGGACTGCGCATGGACTAGAACGCCGGCGATACGCTGCTTCCTTTTTGCAAGGAAGCAAGCTGATGCCGGCCAACCGGATGACCATGCGCAAGATCAAGGAAGTGCTTCGCCTGAAATGGGCGTGTGGCCTTTCGCACTGGCAGATCGCTAGGGCGACGGGTGTGAGTGTTGGTGCCGTTTCGCAGTACGCGGCGATGGCGAAGGCAGCGGGGCTGGATTGGGCGCAGGCGGATAGCCTGAACGAGGATACGCTGGAGTCAGCGGCTGTTCGGCGCACAGAAGCCGGCCAACAGCCCGGGCGGACGGGTGACGCCGGACTTCCCCTACCTGCACCGCGAGCTGCGCCGCAAGGGCGTGACACTGCAGTTGCTGTGGGAGGAATACCTGGACGCGAATCCCGGGGTCCCCATTTACCAATACACGCAGTTCTGCTGCCGTTACCGGGACTGGGCAGCGACACTCAAGCGGTCCATGCGCCAGCAGCACCGCGCCGGCGAGAAGCTGTTTGCGGACTTCGCAGGTCAGATGGTGCCGATTCTGGACCCGGAAGGCGGCCTTGCGTTTGAAGCCAGCATCTTCGTCGCTGTGCTTGGCGCGTCGAATTACACATACGCGTGCGCCACCCGGGGGCAGACCACCGCCGACTGGATCGGGGGAATGGTCTGTGCGATGGAATTCGCCGGCGGCGTGCCTGAGCTGCTTGTGCCGGACAACCCGGGAAGACTTCGTTCATCACTACGGCACGGCCATGCTGCCGGCACGGCCGCGCAAACCGCAAGACAAGGCCAAGGTCGAGACCGGCGTGCTGATCGTCGAGCGGTGGATCCTGGCGCGGCTGCGCAACCATCGCTTTTACAGCTTGGGCGAGCTCAACAAGGCCATCAAGAAGCTCGTCGCCGACCTGAATGACCGATCGTTCAAGAAGCTGCCTGGCACGCGCCGGGAGTGGTTCGAGCGGTTGGACCGGCCAGTGTTGCGACCGCTGCCGCCGCGGCGCTACGAAGTTGCAACGTTCAAACAATGCCGCGTCAACGTCGACTACCACGTCGAGATCGACGGTCACTACTACAGCGTGCCGCATGCCCTGGTGCGAAAGGCGGTCGAGGCTCGCGTAACCCGCCACACCATCGAGATCCTGTACGGTGGCAAACGGGTGGCGCTGCACGCGCGCAATACCCGCAAGGGCAGCCACAGCACGGTCAAGGAACACATGCCGGTGGCCCACCGCGCGCACCTCGAATGGACGCCCGGCCGGCTGCTCAACTGGGCAGCCTCGATTGGGCCCAACGTCGCCGTCATCGTCGAATACCAGCTCACCCACAAGAGCCATCCCGAGATGGGCTATCGCGCCTGCCTGGGTCTGCTGAGTCTGGCCAAGAAGTACAGCAAGGAGCGGCTCGAAGCCGCTTGCGCTCGCGCCGTCGCCATTGGCTCGCTCACGCGTAAGTCTGTGGTCTCCATCCTTGAAAACCATCTGGACCGGCAAGCCACTCTGCCGGTATCGCAAACCGAGTGGCATTCCCCCATGCACGACAACGTGCGCGGACCCGACTACTACCATTAGGAAAACTATGCTGATGCAACACACCGTCGGCCAGCTCAAGGCCCTCAAGCTCGACGGGATGGCGCGGGCCTTCGAGGAACAGTCTGCCCTGACCGCCAGTTCCAGCCTGCCGTTCGAAGAACGCTTCTCCATGCTGGTCGACCGGGAGATTGCTTGGCGCGACACCAGGCGCCTGGAGCGGCTGCTGCGCTCGGCCAAGCTCAAGCACACCCAGGCATGCCTCGAGGATGTGGTCTATGACGGCAGTCGCGGCCTTGATCAGCGGCTGGTCGCTACCCTGGCCAGTTGCGACTGGATCCGCAACGCTCAGAGCCTCATCCTGACCGGGGCGACCGGTGCCGGCAAGTCCTGGTTGGCCTGTGCGTTTGCTCAGCAGGCCTGTCGACAGGGATTCTCTGCTCTCTATCTGCGGGTGCCTCGACTGTTCGAGGAACTGCAGATCGCCCACGGCGACGGGAGCTTTACGCGCCGCCTGGCGCAACTCGCACGCATCGATGTTCTGGTGCTGGACGACTGGGGCCTACAGGAGCCTTCTGAAAGCGCTCGCGGCGATCTGCTGGAAGTTCTGGACGACCGCGTCGGTACCCGCTCGACCATCGTGACAAGCCAGCTCCCGATCGAGCATTGGCACCAGTGGTTGAATGATCCGACGCTGGCTGACGCCATCCTGGACCGGCTGGTCCACCAGGCGCACAAGGTGGCGCTCAAAGGCGAATCCATGCGCAAGCGCACGGCAACCGACGCCAAGAAACGGGCATCGTGATCACCTACGCTACAATCTCCTGACCGCGCAGTACCACCTTCCTTCCCTGATCACGTTCGCCGAAACCGCTGATCACCTTCACCGAAATCCGCAACTCTGGATACTTGAAGGATGGAAACCTGCTATGAGGTCATGCGACGACAAGGCATTTCGCGACGCACCTTCCTCAAGTATTGTATTGCTCGCTCACGGCCACCTCGCTCGGGTGGGCCCCGACGTTCGGGCCGCAGATCGCACACGCCATGGAGACCAAACCGCGCACGCCGATGCTGTGGCTGCATGGGCTGGAATGCACTTGTTGTTCGGAGTCGTTCACTATCCTCGAGGAGGTCATTGTTAAGTAGAAGGGCAACTACATCCTAGCGGTGGAAGGCAACCGTCCGCTGAACCAGGTGGGCATGAGTTGCATCATCGGCGGGCGCCCCTTCATCGACCAGCTCAAGCATGTGGCCAAGGACGCCAAGGCCGTCATCTCCTGGGGCTCCTGCGCATCATGGGGCTGCGTGCAGGCCGCCAAGCCGAACCCGACGCAGGCCACGCCGGTGCACAAGGTGATCACGGACAAGCCCATCATCAAGGTGCCCGGCTGCCCGCCGATCGCCGAGGCGATGATTGGCGTGATCACTTACATGCTGACCTTTGACCGTATCCCTGAGCTGGACCGCCAGGGCCGGCCGAAGATGTTCTACAGCCAGCGTATCCACGACAAGTGCTACCGCCGCCCACACTTCGATGCCGGCCAGTTCGTCGAGGCCTAGTACGACGAATCCGCGCGCAAGGGCTATTGTCTCTACAAGGTCGGTTGCAAGGGTCCGACCACCTACAACGCCTGCTCGACGACGCGATGGAACGAGGGCACGAGCTTCCCGATCCAGGCCGGCCACGGCTGCATCGGCTGCTCGGAAGATGGCTTTTGGGACAAGGGCTCGTTCTACGACCGCCTCACCAACATCCACCAGTTCGGCATCGAGGCCAACGCCGACAAGGTCGGCGGCGCGGCGGCCGGAGTGGTCGGCGCTGCCGTGGCAGCCCACGCGGCCGTGTCGGCCATCAAGCGTACGGCTCAGAAGAAGAACCAAGGCACCAGCGGCGCCGAGCATTGAGCCGCGCTGACCAGATTCAAGAGAGACAAGGACGTCTCATGACTGCCCATTCCACCCAAGGATTCAACCTTGACAACAGCGGGCGACGCGTGGTCGTCGACCCGGTGACTCGGATCGAGGGTCACATGCGCTGTGAGGTCAATCTCGACGCCAACCTGTCGGCGGCCAAGTACTCGCCCTGCTCGCCGGCGTCATTGACACGGCGCTTGACGCTCAACTCATGATGCGCCGGGTGACCCCAGCGGGCTAGCGTACCTGCGCGCGGCACGCAGTGGTAATCTGTGTCGCCTTCGGCCGTCAGCGATGCTCGTCGGCAAGCACCGAGAGCCCCAGGCCAACGTGGCTGAAGTAGCGGCGATTGAACATTGCCGCCAACGAGTGTTGGGTCGGCGCGACTGGCAAGGAAGCAGGCGTTGCCGTGGAACTGGGACGCCAGCGGCTTCACAGTGTGGCGCCCGGAGCAGCGCGCTCACAAAATGTGCTCTCCAGACGGATATTTGCGTATGCTACCTTCGCGGACAACCATGTTAGTCATGGAGGGACGCGCCAGTCTGCGTGGGGCCGTCGCTTGGGCCGCGAGGGTGATCGCGGCCGCAGACGAGCAGCTCAGGGATGAGATTTTGGGGGGCAGTAGCACTGTCGGCGGGCGGCGAGATCGGCTGAATCACCGGCTTGGGTCTGCTTGCAGAGTTGACGGAGGCAATTGGCTACATCCAACGAGACGATGACTTCAAGCTCATCGGCCGCGCAGCCGAGCGCTGGCAGCGGACCATGGTGGGCGACTGGTCGATCGGGCGCCGACGCGGCGAATGGCAGAGGCAGCCGCCGCTGGATGAGACGCTTCGCGAACGCCTACGACAACTGCTGGACGCGCCAGCCCCTGAGCGCAAGGCGCAGGAGCAACTCGAAATATTGACGAAACCACTTGATGGCGATCAGTCTTTTCCGCAAGTGCGCGAATGACTGAATCGCAAGCGATCCGACGCGTTCAGCCGCGTGGGGGACGGCACGTCGGCCGAAGAGATTACCCGGCGGCTACTGGTGCGTGGCACGCCAACAGCCTTTGCCCCGGCGCTAGCTGTACTGGTCATGCAACGCAACCTTGAAGGGAGAGGGCACATCCGACGATGAACCTAACGCTGCAACGGTAGGGGCAGTGCGGTCTTATAACGAACCTGCTTGAGCGCGAAGCTAGAGCGAATTTTCTCGATTCCTGGAATCGGCGTAAGTTGTTCCAGGATGAATCTCTCCAAGGCAGCCATGTCGGCCACTGCTACCCGAATCAAATAATCGCTATCGCCTGTCATTAAATAGCACTCCATCACTTCGTCGTATTCGGCGATGCGGCGTTCGAACTCTGTCAAGGAGTCCTTACTTTGGTATTTCAAGTTAATTGAGATAAAGACATTCAGCCCTAGGCCTAGAGCGGAAGCACTGACAAGTGCGACATAGCGCCGTATTACGCCGGCACTCGCGAGGGCTTTGACCCGAGCAAGACACGGCGACGGAGAAAGATGAACGCGGCGCGCTAGTTCAACGTTCGTTAGAGCGCTGTTCTGCTGGAGTTCATCGAGAATTCGCAGATCTGTTGTGTCGAGATTCATTGATGCCTACACAATATTTTCGCCCCGCATTGTCCAGTCCCAGCCAATCTCCACGCCGGCGTAAGCTGATATCAGACGCCGACAATTGCGACGACGCCAACATCGATTCGCTTGGACAGACTCAACGCGTTGAACTACCAGGCACGCTCGGGGTACAACCGGTGGATACGTCCGACGAGTTTCCAGCCTAGCAAAATGCCGACCATGGCTGGCAATGTGGATCTTGTAATGGCGGTTTCGCCGACTGATGCTGGCGCCGGTTCGTGTTCCACAACCTGCACATATTGATGCTTGGTGGGGAGTTGGAAACCGACGATGGAATTGATTTCAATCACAAAGGAGAAGATCATGGACTCGGCCTCAAACATCTTTAGTCCACCGGATAGAACGCTCCTCTGTGTCCGCAAGGTGATATACGTCAACAACACGCCTATCATGTACGGCCGCGCATTTCTCCCCTCCGGGGTGTCCGATGGGATCGTTGAAGAATTGAGTGATCGCTTTATTATTGACGCACTCCGGCGACATAAGGACAACATCAGGGATATTTCGCTCTTATCGATGCAGCGCCCGCCTCACACGAAGCATGTCAAGTATTTTCGATTCCCACTGCCTACCCAACATTGCGCCGCCTCTACAGCCTGAAAGCGAATAGTCCTACAACGTCAGTTATTGGCGTGGTCGAATCCCCGTTCGATCGACTAGCTTGCTCTGCGAGCTTTGAAGCGACCTACTAAATCATGTCGCGTCGACCCTCGTCGTGATCCGCCTATTGGCTCCCACACATGCTCCATATTGGAGTTCAGGAAGAGCCGCCTCATCACCGCATTGCCCCAACAATTTCCCTTCCGGCTGATGCTGAAAATCTCCTGATGCTACCTATGCATGGCTTAATATTCATCGCTCGCCTACCGGGCAGCTTAGACCGGTAGGCGCAAGCACAGAAGGCTGGGCAGATTGCAGATTTTCATCTACGGCTTTGGCGGGTGTCGCCAACCAAGCGATTTTTCGAGGTCATTGGCAACGGCCTGAATCTCTCGAGTGCTCCAATGGGCCAGGACAACCGCTCGACCCGTTCGTGACAGGAAGGTTACTTTCAAGCGGCGTCCAAGCGGATCTGTACAACCTTGTCCCATGGCATTAGTTCGGCGACACGGGTGAAGTGGGAGGCGAGCAAATACGCCGCAGGTAAGCCTCCGAATCGAGATCATTCAGGTTGGCTAGAGCCACCGCCGAATAGACGGCGGCGCCGCGTTCGCTGCTACGTCCGTTGTCGACTGACTCAATGCGCAGCCCATCGGCTTCGCGGTATCGCTTTTGGACGATACCTTGCTCAGCGCCGAGCGTAGCCAGACCTCTCTGTGGTCGCCGTCCTGGCTCCTTCAAGACCTGGAGAGTGGTCTCGTCGCCGTAGATGATGTCGGAATCAAGCAGCGTGTCGCGAAGCAGGTTGATCACCGGCTGCACGGCCTGGCCCACGCGCACCATGCTGGCGGCGATGGTATTGGCCGAGATGCGCCGCCGAAGCGGCGCAGCAATGCGGCTTGGCGATACAGGGGCATGCCTAACTGGTACTTGCCGGGGCAATCCAGGCCAGCGCCGACTCGGTGAACAGGCCACGGGGGATGATACGCGGCAGCGCCGGCGTGACCTTGATGCCCAGATCGCAGCACGGGCAGGCACGCTTGACGCGCTGGTGCTGGATGACACGGACCTGTTCCGGGAGCACGTCCAGTTGTTCGCTGATCTCAACGCCGATCTCGACCAGCGCGTGGCCATCGTGGGCACAGAAGTGTTCGGACTCCGGCAGGTCGTGACGCACCACTTCGCGTGGCAGCTTGGGACGAGGGACTTGCGACCACGCTTGTTGCGGGTGTGAGCGGCGATCTTCGTGCCGGGCACGTCTTCCTGTGCAGGCTGTGCGGTGGCGGTGAGTGCTTCGGCCTCGTTGAACAGCCCGAGTTGGCCCGTATCACGTGCTTCGCTCTTGGCACCGAACAATTCGCGCCGATAGGCACGCAGTCGTTCTTCTGCCAGCTCGCGTTCAGCTTTTACCAAGCGCAACTCACCCCGAAGTACATCACGTTCGAGGCGAAGCTGGCGCGCTGCGTCGCGTTCTGCGAGCAACTCCTCAAGTTCTTCAGCAGTGATCGTGACGTTGACGGGCATGGCCGGTTGGACCGACATGCCCATCCGAGAGTTCAACTCGTTCGCACGTAGATGCGTTGGGGATGCTTCCTGATGACTGCGATGTCGATGCCGTCCAGCAACCAATGCAACTAATCGACGGTGAGCGTGACGATATCGGTCGTGTCCGGCCACACGAAGCGATCCTCGGCTTCCAATCGCTTGAGGAATAACCAGAAACCAGCACCGTCCCAGCCGAGGATCTTGATACGGTCGCACCGTCGGTTGCCGAACACGTACAGCGAGTGGTCAAACGGGTTGAGCAACATCGCCTGCTCCACCAGAATCGACAGCCCGTTGATCCCCATCCGGAAGTCCACCGGCTCGCGATGCAGGAATACCTTCAGCCCGCTGTCGAACCGGAACACGGCATCCTCCCCAGCATCTGGACAATCATCGTCAGTCCTGGGAGATCCGCCTGGCTCAGATCCAGTTCGACGCCATTGGGCAATCGCACATCCAACGCGACGGCCATACAGGCGGAGGTTGGATCGACTGACGTCGCCTCTGAGATAGACTCAACGGCCACGAATGCTAAGGGTCGGTTCTCGGTCATTGTTCTCGTCTGCGTCTGTTGCACAGGCGCGCCGGGCCCCCTGGCCGCAGACAGGCCTCAACCAGTGCTCGCTTGCTGGCGTTGTCGTATCGCTTGCGACCCCTGCTGTTGCCGCTGACAACTTTCAGTTCCGGCGATGCTTCGCTCATCAATGTTCTCCTGAAGTAGGTGGAGAACATCATCACCATTCAGCATGCCATTTGATAGACGCCGATGAAAGACTGCTTACGTTGTACTCGCCGGGCGAGCCGACGGAGGGCGCTTCGCCGGCCGTGCGACGCACGGCGAATCCCAGTCCGAATCCATAGCCGGCTCCGGGCAGATAGAGCGATCCAGGTGCGATCCCATTGGCCACGTGGTCCGCAGTCATGGACTCGATTGTCCGGGGGCTGAGGTAGCGCCGACCATCGAGTGAGCCGCCGTTGGCCAGCATCTGCGCAAAGCGGGCATAGTCTTGCGCCGTGGAAACGAGGCCGGCACCGCCCGACTCGAACTTCCGGGGCATGCGGGGATCAAACATGCGGAGTCCCGGCACGACCTCCTCGTCGTCGGAGAAGGGCTGGACAAGTTTGGCATGCTTAGCAGCCTCAGGGAAGGCCGAACCCAGTGTCCTTCATTCCCAGTGGGGCAAAGAGCCGCCTGCGCATGATGGTGCCCAAGGTTTGGCCTTCCACTACTTCCAGCACGCGGCCCAGGACATCGGTGGAGAATCCATATTCCCAGGCCGTGCCTGGCTGATTCTGCAGCGGCAGCGCCGCTACCCGGTCTGCCAGTTCGGCATTCGTGAAGTCGCCGTGGAGTCCGATCTGTGCGGCCCGGTACAGGCGCTCGACCGCAGAATCGCCGAAGACGCCGTAGGTGATGCCCGAAGTATGCCGCAACAGGTCGTGCACGGTTATCGGCCGTAAGGTACCCACCGACTCCAGAGTCTTTGCGCCAGTGGCCGGGTCCTTCCGCTCGACACCGACCTTCATGGTGGCGAAGGCGAGAAGGAACCGCGACAGCGGTGCATCGAGCTGCAGCTTGCCTTCCTCCACCAACATCATGGCGACAACCGAAGTCATGGGCTTGGTCATCGAGTAGATCCGGGAGATGCTGTCCTTGCTCATGGGCGTGCCATGCACCGGATCCTGCTGCCCCACAGCTTCGAAGTAGGCGACCTGGCCGTTCCGCACGATCAGCATCACTGCCCCTGGCACGCGTTTGGATTCCACCTGGGACTGCATCCAGTCGCCGACCGCGCCGAGCCGTCCCGCGGACATTCCGACCTCGGCTGCCGCCACTGGCGCGGGCAGGCGCGCGCAGGCTACTGTAGTGGACGCGAGAAGCGACAGCGCAACGCTGAGTCTTGCGAATGTTGGAAGAATGAGCATTAGCAGGCCGCTGAAATACCTCCAGCGGACGTCAGCGCGACGACTGGCTGAAGCGTTGCTTTGAGGATCCCATCCAATCCCACATTCATGCGCGGCGCAGATACCTTCACGGAAAGCTTGTTCACTATGCGGAGGCTGGAGGATTTCGTGCCGCAGTCCCATCCGCTGCGCTCGATCCGGACTATGGCCAACCAGGCGCTGGTGAAGATGGACCGGCTGTTCGCGCAGATGTACGAGGCCGATATCAAGGGTGGCCGCCCCAGTATCGCGCCGGAGAAGTTGCTGCGGGCCATGCTGCTGCAGGTGCTCTACAGCATTCGCTCTGAGCGCCAGCTCATGGAGCAGACGCAATACAACCTGCTGTTTCGCTGGTTCATCGGGCTGTCGATGGACGACTCAGTTTGGGTGCCCACGGTCTTCACCAAGAACCGCGAGCGACTGATCAAGCATGATGCGGTGATCCAGTTTTTCAACGAGGTGCTGGCCATCGCGCAGAAGAAGAACTGGCTGTCGGGTGAGCACTTCAGCGTGGACGGCACGCTGATACAGGCGTGGGCAGGCCACAAGAGCTTCGTGCGCAAGGATGGCGACGACCAAGACGATGACGCCGGCGGCAGCTTCAAAGGTCGCAAGCGCAGCAACGAGACACACGAATCCAAGACCGATCCCGATGCCAAGCTCTACCGCAAGGGCAAGACATCCAGTGAGCTGCGCTACATGGGTCATACCCTGAGCGACAACCGCCATGGCCTGGTGGTTAGCGCCATGGTGACCAAGGCGGACGGACACGCCGAGCGGGAGGCCGCAAAGGTCATGCTTAACGATGCCAGGCAGGTGATTGAAGACCTGAATGTGGAAGTCACCGTGGGCGCGGACAAGGGCTATGACGCGCACGAGTTCATTGAGGCCTGCCTGGAAATGAAGGTGACGCCCCACGTGGCGCAGAACACATCGGGTCGTCGCTCGGCCGTTGCTGATGCCATTGCTTCCAGCGCCGGTTATGCCGTCTCGCAACAAAAGCGCAAGCTGATCGAACAGGGCTTCGGGTGGGTCAAGACCGTGGGGCGCATGCGTCAGGTGATGGTGCGCGGTCTGAAGAAAGTCGATCAGATGTTTGTGCTGAGCATGGCCGCCTACCACCTCGTGCGCATGCGCTCGCTGGGACAAATCCGTCCGCAGTTGCAGTAATCGCGCTAATGAGGCCGGAATGGGCGCCAAAACGCGGAAAAAGCCGAGGCAGTGACGTCCGGCTTCCGGATTGTGAAAAACAGCGCTCCCCGCCTTGCGGGGAAAAACTCATCGCTAGCGCGATGAGTACTTCAGCAGCCTGTTAACCGACTGTCCGAATTTCCGCCGCCACCTCTTGCCACCACCATGAACAGCGCCAAGGCACGCTCAAGCCGTGCCATCGATGCAAGTTGCAACGCCTCGACTCGACAGCCGTTCTTGAGCACATGAAAGAACAATTCCACCTCCCAACGCGCGCGGTACCAGTCAATAAGCTGCGCGGCCGCGTCAAGGTCGTTCACCTCGCGATTACTCAGCAGTCGCCATTCAATCGGCTTGACGCCTGCCGGCGGGTCGACCTCCCGGGCGACAATACAAGTGGCACTCACCACGCCGCCTGCAGCGTCAGGCAACGCAACACGTTGCGCCCACACCTGCTGCCGTACCGCGCGCGCCGGCTGAGCCTGACGGGCTGCCAGCGTGAAGTGAATCCTGCCCACTGGCTCACCCGCAGTTACTTGCTCCCACAGCTTGCCGCCGCCAGGCAAGGTGCGATTGTGCTGCGAGCGCAGTAGCCAATCCGCCGGGTGGCCCAACTCCTTTGCCTTGATCATCAACGCCATGATGTCCGACTCTCTGTCAGTCACATAGACGAGTCGCGTGGCAGGCAGTGCGGTCGCCTGTTCGGCAACCCGCTCATATCCTTCGGTCCAATGGTACTTTCCTTGATGCCGGGGCGAACGCCATCCGCACCCTTGGGCTCGCGCCCACATGTAGGCGTCAAGCACGCCCAGCGGTTCGCGCGCTGGCGTTACCGCGTAAGTCGGGTGCAGATATAGCCCACGTTGCGCCTCATACGACAGCGGTCCCAGGCCTGCGATGGCCTGGCCGTTAAAGTCCAGCTCCGTCGTGTCTTGGATGCATAGCACCACTTCGCAAGCTCGCATCCGCTCGGCTGAACTCTGCCAGTGGGGCGCCAGAATATCGCGCCAGTCCAGTTCATCCTGAGCCAGGAAGCGGTACGCCGCAGCCGTTTCCTCCCAGCCGCCGCATGCGCTGGGTATGCTTGCCGTCGGCTTCTCTGCGAGCCGCTCCGCTAGCAGCACCGCCCGCTTGTTCAGGCGCTGGTCGCCCAAGTCAATGTCCTTGAATTCCGCCGCTGCCCAACTCGTCGCCTCTCGCTGCATGTGCCGCCCAAATTGCAAGAGTGAACGACATTCCGAAAGAGTTTACAACCCCACCCGCTATGTCATTGACCGTAAACGACTTTCTGCAGAGCACCAGTGTGTAATGAGGTTGGGTTGGAGGCACTCCCGGAAGACGGAAGCACGAACCCCGCGCGCCCCTTGGCTTACACATAGGCACAACAAGGGTGACGGCAAGAACAATCACTACCACCCCGAGTAACACGTGCTCCATGATGTTGCCATCGATGATCATTCTGACCAACGCATTCAGTTTTTTCAAAAACATCTCGAGTATCAAAAACATCTCGATCGGAATATGCAAAGTACATGCCACGCCCAGTCAGGAGTCGGCCAAAAAAAGCTGCATATTGATAGACATCAACACACAGTGGGGAGGCAACCTGTACACAGGTCGCTATGTCCGATCCTCGGACAACATGGCGCTAGCTAGCCCCAGCGCACTGAATAGCGCAAGACATTTGTAACCTCGTTCCATATACATTCCTGCGGCGGCTTCGCAGGACCGGTTTAGCAGCATGAAACTTCGGCTTCCGATAAAAATCCCGTGTGCCGCTGACTCTCGGGCTATAGGCAAGCAATAGAATTGTCTATTTTTAGATGCGGAACTTTAGTCCGCCCTGCGAGATGGACAATGTTCAGTAGGGGACAAATTGCAACAATTTCAACAGCACTTTGCACCGCGCAGAACGAAAGCAAGGGCCTCCATACCAGCGTGCAGTGTAGTTTTGCTCTAAACCGCTCCCAGGCACAGCGCTTGCACTAATGGTGTTGACTCGGCCGCAATTGGTCCCAGTGCTCACTGTTTTGACAAATGAACAGCAGCGCTAATTGTTGGGCCGCCATGTTCTTTCTTGCCCTCCAGGCCCATGTTTAACTCCTCACCAGACCACACTTTAGTCCCTCTACGTTCTGACCCTGTCCTTTTGGGGGGCGAAGACCGCTCCGGTACAACCTTGCTTAGCATTCTGCTCGACGCGCATCCGGATTTGGTCGTAGGTCCGGAAATCGATTTCACGGAGCCAATCAACCTTGGCTCACATATCCTTGAAGTATGCGCCTTGATGGCGTGTCGGGATCCACGGGTTATCGGTACGACGAAGGAAGCCATCGACCCTGAATGGTTCGAGGGCGTGCACTTCGTCTGGCAGTGTGAACGTTCGGCCTTGGACCGAGACGACGTAAAGACATTGGTGACGCGTGTGATTGCGGAGCGTGGAACCGTCCTGGCTACACTAGAGGATCGCTGTCTGCTTATCGACTCTATCGGCGAGTTCCGGCGACAACAGACCGGGGCGAAGCGATGGGGTCTAAAGCTTCAGCGACGGATCCAGAACCTCTGCAAATATGCCGCCATTTGGCCGCAAGCACATTTTATCCACATCATTCGCGATGGCCGCGACGTGGCAGCATCCCATGAAAAGGTTTCTGGGTGGGACCATCGGACTATCGGCGAGGCGGTCCAAGGCCGGATAAATGTCGTCACCAAGGCACACTTGGGTGCGCCCAGTGGTCGCTATCTCCAAGTGCGATATGAGGATCTGGTCACCGCCCCGCGTGAGACAGCTGCACGGATGCTGGAGTACCTGGGCTTGGGATGGAGTGAGAGGGTTCTGCATCACGCAGAGCACGAGCACGCGCTTTTCGACAAACCCTGGGGCCATCCCTCAGCTGACGCAGCTGCTCAACCCCTATACACCAGATGTATTGGGCGGTACGTGCGCGACCTCACGCCTCAGGAGGTTGAGCAGTTCGAACGCTTAGCAGGAAATTCGTCTACACGCTGTCCGTGCCGACTCTCTCGAGCAGGGAGTGATTCCAGTGGCAACGCAAACGCGACGACAACGCTTGCCCGGCAGCTTCTATCTCTCCTAGGCCAGATGGTTTCCCGCGTCGGCGCCCAAGTGACGCTCATCGCCCTACCTCTGACCGCGATCCAACTACACCAAGCAGGATCACTCGAGACAGGCTTCTTGCTTGCATGTGGACGTGCCCCGTACCTTCCGCTAGGCCCGCTTGCCGGCGTCTTCGCCGATCGATTCTCACATCGAATCCTTCTGATTACGGCAAATTGGATAATGGCGCTAACGTTGGCCACAGTACCTGTATCTGCTTTGCTTATCGGCTACGTCGGCATGCCCCATCTCTACACCGTTGCTACACTGATGGGCGGGCTTACGGTGATTGCCGACGTGGCCTTTTTGGCATGTGTGCCAACTGTCGTGCCGCCCCAACAACTTGTACAGGCTCAGAGCTGGATAGAACTAGGACAATCAGCGGCATTGGTACTTGGTCCTCCGCTCGCAGGCTGGTTGATCTATTCGCTTTCGGCACCTATCGCGATACTGGCAGATGCGGCGTCGTTCCTTCTGGTGACGGCGCTGCTCCCATACGTGATAATAGCGCCGACAACAAGCGCGTCGATGACAAGTGACTACGACACTAGGAGCATCCTTGAACGCGTTCTCTCGGAAGCTGCAGAGGGCGCGCTATTCGTGTTACGTACTCCCAAACTCCGCGCAATCACCTTTGCTACCGGTACTCCCATATTTTGGTACAGTGCCTACTCCGCCGTCTTTCTGCTGTATCTAACCGAGGGCTTAGGGCTGAACGCCACAACGATCGGGACCGTCTCAGGCATCGCTGCAATCGGAAGTGTTATCGGTACTTTGCTTGCACGTCCTTTTGCTCGAACGTTAGGCTTGGGTCGCGTGTTAATAGCAGCGCTCCTCACCAGTGCCGTTGGCGCAATGCTAACCCCGCTGCTCGAAGTGCCAGGATGGCTTGCATTGGGACTGTCGCAATTTGTATTGTGGATCGGCAAGCAGGTCTACAGCGTCCATCAGGCACCAATCCGCTACGCCTTGGCTCCGCCGCAACTGCACGGCCGTGTAAACGCAAGCATCCGGACCATAGTGCGGCCCTTGCTCCAGTCGGAGCCGTGTTAGGCGGCGCCTGTGGAACATGGCTCGGCGCCCGCGCGACGTTACTGCTTAGCGGAGCCCTCATTGCCGGAGCCGCTGGGTGGATCTGGGCATCCCCTCTGCAATCCGTGTGTACACCGCAGTTCGTGGGGGCAGACACTTAAGAACGGCTACCTCCATTACTTCTCGCGGCCAACACAGGCCTCATCACGAAGTTCGCCGACATGCTATCGGTCATCCTATCTCCGGGCCACCTCACCATTTGGCGGCCCTGCGCACCGCATGTGTCCAATCCCAATTGGACAGCCGACGGTCGGCTGCCCTCCTACGTCCAGGAAGCCCACATCACGTATGCACTTGAGACAGCTGGCAACGGTCCCTTGCAGCCGTCTTGGCTGGCCTGCATGTTCGATCTCCCGGGTGAATTCAATGCAGTTGCTTTCACCGAAGCTTTGCGTGCCTGGGTAACCCGCCACGAAGCCCTCCGTAGCCAGTTCATCGTGGCCCTTCCGCTTCCGCCTGGCGAACGATTTATTCGCACGACGCTACCGGCCGATGCCGTGAGAATCCGCCGCAGTGCGGCTGCGGACTTCACAGATGGACGTAAATTGTCACGATATCTGGAGAATCTGTTCGACAGCGAGGTTCTCGCTATAGGCTGGCCTAGCTATCTTTGGGCCACAGTGAGCCGTCCACAAGCAACCACCGTCTATGTCGCCGCAGACCACACCCTAATGGACTGCTACTCCATTCTCCATACTACGTATGAGATTCAACTACTGTATGCGTCAGCACACGCGTCCTCACAGAGGACGGCTGCGTCCATTCTTCCCGAACGGCCGCCAAGCTACTTGGATTTCGCAGAGGCTGAACGGAGCGCCGCCGGTGCGTTGAACGCTGAACACGAATCTATAGCGCGCTGGCGGACCTTTCTCAGCGAGAGCGGCGGCCGGCTACCTCAGTTCCCTGCCTCAGTAAGCGAGGCGACCGAAAGCCCCGCCGATCAGCCAAGCGGATACACAGAACTTCTCAACGCATCTGACGCACTCTCCTTCAGTCGAGTCTGCCGCACACTTGAGGGCAACTCGTTTGCTGGGTTGCTAGCCTGCCTTGCCAAAGCGGGCCAAGAAATCTGCAGTTCGAACGTATTCCGTACCATGGTACCCGTCAATACACAGACGGAGCACTTCCAATTTTCCATAGGATGGTATGTTGGTATGGGGCCCGTGGCCTTCTCCATCAAGCAAACAGACTCTTTCGGTGAGGTGGTGCGTTCGGCCGTAGCAGGGCTAGACGGCTTGAGGAATATCGCGCGAATTCCGCTGCCCCGTGTGGCCGAACTCCTCGGCCAGCCCCTGCGCGACCCTTTCATGGTGTCGTACATGGACCTTCGCCATACGCCTGGTGCGAGCAATTGGAACACCTGGGGAACTGCCGTCTTCCGTAGCCGCTGCACTGATCCTGATGAGGTGTTCTTTTGGTTCATACGCACTCATGATGGCTTCCACGTTAGCTATCGCCACCCGGCCACCAAATTGGCAGGCATTGCCATCCCACACTACGTGGAACGTACCAAAGAATTGCTTAGGTCTGTCGCGCGCAACGGCGACTGGCCCGCGCTAACATCCCTTCCCAAAAAGGACAGAATTGCACATGACAGACATCAAACACATTGCGGCGACCGCATCTCGCGATTACACAAGCTTCGATGTTGTTATCGTAGGCTCAGGCGCTTCAGGCTCAATTGCTGCCCGAACACTTGCGGAAAAAGGTTTCCACGTAGCCCTCCTCGAATATGGAGCCTTGGTATCCCCAGGTGCGCTATACGCCCCCAACCAAGCAACCTATAGTAAGGCACGAACATCTCCACACGGTCGCGCCGATGGAAATCCATGGACAGCATGTGCCGTTGGGGGAGGAATGCAATTTTACAACGCTATCATGTTCAGATACCGTCAAGCAGATCTCTCGGCATCCCAATACCTTAGGACTGACATGGAGATAGATTGGCCCATTTCACTTCTGGACCTCGAACCTTTTTATTCCGAAATCGAAAGTCTCTTAGAGATTAGCGGTACGTACGGATTTCAGCCCTATCCAGCAAGCCAAAGAGGTCTACTTATATCCAATGCGATGCGAGAACTTGGAATCACGCCAAAGAGTGTTCCGCTGGCGATCCGGCCACCCAAAACCACCAATGGATGCATTGAATGCTCCTCTTGCAACCACCTAGTCTGCCCTACGAATGCAAAGGCCAACATCCTAGCTAAGAGTGTTTTAGACGATTCCGCTTTCCCAGGATCGATTTCGGTGCTGTACGGATGCTTTGTCAATTCGATCGAGCTCCGAAGCGACTGCCACGCAGAAGCCCTTGAGTGCTATGTGCCGCTTTCCTCGCAGCGGATTCGTATCCCCGTTAAAGCGGTCATTGTGTGTGCAAATGCAATTCAGTCGGCGGCTTTAATGCTTCGCTCGAAGAGCCGACATGCACCTACAGGCATTGGAAATGATTCTGACCTCGTAGGGCGCGGCCTCTCATTCAAGATAAGCGGGTACTCCGTTGGCTACGTGAAGAATCCAGCCGCGCTTCCTGCGCATTGGGGCCCGCATGCGACTGTGTATACGGACGACTTCTATGAGCACCCTGGCGTGCCATGCAGATTTGGGGGGTTAATCTACGAGGCAAATTTGGATTCGCCAGGGGAAAACATCGGTCGCGTGCGACTTCACTATATCGCTGGTGAGGAACCATGGTCACACAACCGTGTAATGCTTGACAGCGCCATCGACCCACACGGCATTCCTTACATCCGTATAGCGTATAAAAACTCAGAAAATGATAGGGCACGAATCAGTTTTCTCGCCAACCGGGCTGAAGACACTCTCCGCCGCTTAGGCGCATCCTGTATCGAACGAATGCCTTTCTCGCGAGGCAAAGGCAGTTCACATCTACACGGCACCATGCGTGCGGGTTCTTTTCCAAAGACATCAGTCGTGGATCACTGCGGCAAGATTCACGGGCTAACGAACATCTATGTTATGGATGGCTCCGTTATGAATTTCGCCGGAAATAGCCATCCCACGCATACCATAATGGCCAACGCAAAACGAATGGCGCTGTCACTCGCCGAAAAGGAAAACTAAATGTCCTGTTCTGGATCCACTGGCCATTTGGCTGAATGGGAGCGCGAAATCCGCTCTTCCATCATTTTTAAATCCGCCTGGGGCTCGATGGCGGAGGATATCGATGGCAAGATCTATCTTGACATGTCATCTTGCAGCGGCGCCTCACCCTTGGGTAGTAACAACCCTGAATTTAAGGCGAGACTCTCTCAAGCTATGGAGAGCGATGCCGACATTCTTCCATCCCCAGTAAGCGAGCAGCGCCAGATGCTAGCTGCAAGAATCTCAAAGAGATTCGCGACTACACCTAGCAGGCTGCTGAAGTACTCATCGCGCTAGCGATGAGTTTTTCCCCGCAAGGCGGGGAGCGCTGTTTTTCACAATCCGGAAGCCGGACGTCACTGCCTCGGCTTTTTCCGCGTTTTGGCGCCCATTCCGGCCTCATTAGCGCGATTACTGCAACTGCGGACGGATTTGTCCCAGCGAGCGCATGCGCACGAGGTGGTAGGCATCCCCTTATACGGAAGTAGGACCGTCTCCGCGGCGAGGCTTGGAGCTTGAAGTTCCGGGAATTTCGAGGTAAGGGGGTTGTTAACTTCGCCAGACTCGCGTTTACTCTCGGATTTTCGCGCAGCAATGAGCAACGAGTCGGGGGCATGGGTGGACGAGGAATTCGAGAGTCTGGATCTTGGTGATCCGCGGCGGGATCGGCGCGCCAAGGAGCTGCTCAAGCGGTTTGCGGCTCTGCCGACGGCGAGCATCCCCGGCGCATGCGATGACTGGTCGCAAACCATCGCGGCATATCGGTTTCTCGGCAATGAGCAGATCGATTGGCGGGACGTAATGCAGCCGCATTGGGAGCGCACTGCAGCGAGGGCCGCGCAGTTTCCGGTGGTGCTGTGCATCGCTGATACAACCGAATTGAACTTTAATGGCCAGGAGATCGACGGGCTGGGTCCGTTGACCTATGAAGCCCAGCGGGGCATGTTTTTGCATCCGACCTACGCGGTGACGCCTGACCGCGAGCCGCTGGGGGTGATCGATGCCTGGATGTGGGCTCGGGAGCCCAAGGACGCCGATGGCAACCGGGGCGGGATCAAGGAAAGCGTACGCTGGATTGAAGGATATGAACGGGTTGCGGAGCAAGCCGCGCTATTGCCGCAGACACGGCTGGTGTATGTGACAGACCGCGAGGGTGATATTGCCGAGTTGATGGCGCGCGCCCAGGAACTTGGCCAACCGGCCGACTGGTTGATCCGCAGCCAACACAACCGCAACCTGGCCGAGGGCGGCAAGTTGTGGGATAGCGTCGACGCCAGCCCGGTACTCGGGGAAATCACCTTTATCTTGCCAGGGCGAGCAGGCCAGAAGGCGCGCGAGGTCAAACAGGAACTACGCGCCCAGCGTATGAAGCTGCCGGGTCTGGTCGGAGCGGAGTTCACCTGTGTGGCGGCAAGGGAGATCGAAGCGCCCGCAGGCGTCAAGCCAGTGGTTTGGCGATTGGTGACGAACCGAGAAGCGCAGGACGCTGATGCGGTCAACGAACTTGTTGAATGGTATCGGGCAAGGTGGGAGATCGAGATGTTCTTCCATGTCCTGAAGACCGGCTGCAAGGTCGAGGCGCTACAGCTATCGCACATGGATCGTGTGGAGCGGGCCTTGGCGTTGTATATGGTGGTGGCATGGCGCATTGCCCGCCTGATGCGGTTGGGCAGAACCTGTCCGGATCTGGATGCGTCGCTGTTCTTCGATGCCGACGAGATTCGGGGGGCATACGTGCTCTCCAAGAAAGCTTGCCCGAAGACACCGGTCACACTCAATCAGATGATTCGGTTGGTTGCTTCCCTGGGCGGGTTCCTTGGGCGGAAGAACGATGGCGAGCCCGGCGCCAAGACGATCTGGATCGGCATGCAGCGAACCATGGACGCCGCGCTCACTATTCAAACACTGAGGGAAGAGTCATGACTTCCGTATAAGGAAATGCACTCAAGGAGGGAGGCCGTATTCCAACGGACCATGCCAATAGGGGGATTGTCTAGTGTGTGCTTGTGCGCAGAATCGGGTCTGCCAAAATTGTGGCGCCTGAGTCCTCTTGAGACCGTGCCATTTATCGCCCATCATTCGGAAGGGGTGGATGCCCAAGACCTCGACACGCTGGAGCGCCCTGGTCGAAAGTCTCGTAGACATCTATCCGAGCTATCCTTGTATCGAACTGTACGGACAATTTCTTGTGAAAGCCCTCGTTGGGACAACTGGGGCACATTTCCAGGGGCTTTGTCATGCCTACGTCAGACATAGAAGCGATTGCAGCAGCGCAAAAAGCGGGTGTTGAGATCCTGTACGGGCTTACCAGTAGAACGCTCGAGGGATTTCACAAGGTTGCGGAACTGAACTTACAGACGATGAAATGGACGTTAGCTGAAACCCAGGCGTGCACGCGCAAGGCATTTGAAGCCAAAAACGATGGCGACCTACCGGTGATGGAAGCCAGGATTTTGCTACCGCTGGCCGAAAAGGCTCAAGCATACTGCCGGCAAGGGCTCGAGATAGCCGCGGAGACGCGTGCCGACCTTGCGACGGTGGTCGAAGCCCAATATGAACAGAGCAAGCGCGTAATGCAGGACTATATTGATGCGGTCGAGCGTGTCGCTCCTTCTGGCTCGGGAACTGCCATGGCCGCCTGGAAGTCGGCTCTGACCGCTACAACAAGCTTTCTCGATGCGATGCAGCGAACAGCCAAGCAGGTGGGCAACATCACCGAGAACAACGTGAACCTCGCGGCCTCACTCGCATCGTCCTCTGCCCTGCAGCCGTCTAGTAACGCTGCGCGGGCCGACAAAGGCTAGCACGCTGCGGCGGCGGGAAGTCTTCACGGAGGGTCCCGCCCAAAAAAGTCGGATTGATGGCTGAGCCTATCCAAACGCCTCACCTAGAATCAGCAGTTCAGCGCTTCGATGGTAGCATGTGATAGTCAAGCGCCGCCGACAAGAAGACTGGCGCCTTGGGGATATTCCGATGCCTCGTTGAGCACACTTGATGCGAATATTGCACCCTTCATCCTGCCCTCCTTAGAAACAACCTGCGGTCGCAAAGCGCACGTGGCATCCGTCAGTAGATAATCTGCGTAAGAACTTTGGGCTTGGACAGCCAGATACTAGCTAACGCACCATACTTGGCGAGGCCTTCTAAGTAAGCGCTCAATTGACGACGTCTGGTATTGGAGGCTGAACGTTGGCAGGCTTGCGTCCGCAAAGACTTTGCGGACGCAAGCATGATCCAAGACGAGATTGACCTATTTCCGCTGCAGGCGGTGCGAGTCCGCTCCAATGGGAAGCGAGACTACGAGCCAGCGGCCAAGCGGCGTCTGATTGAGTTCTGTCTTCAATCGGGAGCATCGGTTTCAGGCACGGCTCTCAAGGCGGGCATCAACGCTAACCAGTTGCGCAAATGGATTCGGGATCCGAGATTCAGCGCAGGCGCAAGGTGCGTTGCCGGCATTCGTGCCGGTTGTCGAGGAGGTTCTAGATTCGCGGCCAATCAAGACACCCGCACAGGTTGTGGTGTCTGGCGATCCGCCACCGCGGCGAGCGCAACCGCTGGCGCTGTTGAGCGCAAAGCTGCCCAACGGTGTATCGCTCGAGCTGGAATGCAGCGAGCGAGACGTTGGGCTCGTAAAGGCAATGATCGAAGCCCTGAGTGGAGGCCATTGATGTTCCGCCTCGACGCTGGGCTGCGGGTGTATCTGCATCGCGACGCAGTGGACTTCCGTAAGAACATCAACGGCCTGGCACTGCTGGTCGAGCAGGCGCTCGGGCTGGATCCGTTTGCATCGGCTGTATTTGTGTTCCGTAACCAGCGGGCCGATCGTATCAAGATTCTCGGGTGGGATCGCAACGGCTTCTGGCTATTGTTGAAGCGATTGGAGGCGGACCGGTTTGCCTGGCCACGCGAGGCGACAGTGGCTATGCTGACGGTCGAACCGTTGCACTGGCTGCTCCAGGGAATCGACATCGAGGCGATGCGCCGGCACCCGCACCGAGAATAGAGGTGGCGCCGTTTGTTTGGACAGAGATCCGGAGTTTTTAAGTGGAAGCGCTGGGGCAGTCAGGCTGCCGATTTGATCGCTGCCAGCGTGGCGAAGTATGCCTCATCCGGGGTCTGGTCCGCCAGACTGGAATGGGGCCGTCGTTGGTTGTACCAAGTTAGGTAGTTAGCGATAGAGCGGCGCGCATGGCTGACCGAGTCGTAGGCTTTCAGGTAGACCTCCTCGTATTTGACGCTGCGCCAAAGGCGTTCGACGAACACGTTGTCGCGCCAACTGCCCTTGCCGTCCATCGACAGTCGGATGCCGCGGTCGAGCACAGCGTCTGTGAACCCCGTCGCGGTGAACTGGCTGCCCTGGTCGGTGTTGACGATCTCCGGCGTGCCGTATTTCGCAAAGGCCTCCTCCAGCGCCTCGACAGCATGGCAGCTCTCCAGAGTGATCGCCACCCGGTGGGCCAGTACTTTGCAGCTCGCCCAGTCCACCACCGCCGTCAGATACACGAAGCCCCGCGCCATCGGAATGTAGCTCGTGTCCAGCGCCCACACCTGGTTGGCGCGATCGATCGTCCGGTCGCGCAGTAGGTATGGCCAGATCTTGTGCGCCGCATGCTTGCGGCTCGTGTTGGGGCGACGGTACAGCGCCTCGATGCCCATGCGCTTCATCAGCGTGCGCACGTGCCGGCGGCCGACCGGGATGCTCTCCCGTCGCAACAGGCGGGCCAGCATGCGTGCGCCCGCGAAGGGATGCTCCAGATGCAGTTCGTCGATCCGGCGCATCAGCCTCAGATCCGCGTCGCTGATTGGACGCGGCTGGTAGTAGACGCTCGATCGGGAAATGTCGACCAGCTTGACCTGGCGGCTCACCGGCAGCGGGTGATCGCGGTCAATCATCGCTTTCCGCTCAGCAATCCCGCCTTGCCGAGCGCGTGCTCTAAAAAATCGTTCTCCAGTGTCAATTGGCCTATCTTTGCATGCAGCGCCTTCACGTCCACCGGCGGCTCGGCCGCAGTCTTGGTTTTGCCGCCGCCGAACACGTCCGCGGCGTGCTCCGCCAACTGTTGCTTCCACTCCGTGATCTGGCTCGGGTGCACGTCATACTGCTGGGCCAATTCCGCCAGCGTCTTGTCGCCCTTGAGCGCGGCCATGGCCACCTTGGCCTTGAAGGTTGCCGAGTGGGTCCGTCTGCTTCGTTTCGTCATCTTCTGGATCCTTTATGCCCGCCATTATGGCCGGCTCAGGCCCCAGCTCTTCCACTTAGCCGACTGTCCGAATTTCCGCCGCCACCTCTGCGCTCGATTCTTTTCGCCGGCGCTTATGAACTAACTGCATTGGGCTTCATCTAAGCAAGTGCAATACGCATTCTGACAGGAAACGTAGAAGAATGCAGGTGGCGGCATTTTAGCGCCAACTGACGCGCCGTTGGCGAAACTAGCGGCGCATGGGCCGTTGACGGGGCGAACTTTCGTCACGGATTCGGTTCGCACTGATGAATTGAGTTTTTCTTCAGAAGGCTTTTTAATCCGCATTACTATGTTGTCATAGCGTCAAGCGTGGTTATATTTATGCTATTGCACACATAGTAGTGTTTTTCCAGCAAGAGATGTGGCCCAAGGCCAAAACAATAGCAACTTTGAGGATGAAATGGCGACTGGTATTGTAAAGTGGTTCAACAGTGAAAAAGGATATGGGTTCATCACGCCCGATGATGGCGGTAAAGACTTGTTCGCTCATTACAAGGAAATCCAAGGTGCCGGCTTCAAGTCACTGGAGGAGGGCGCGAAAGTAGAATTTGAAATCACGCAGGGTATGAAGGGGCCGCAGGCGTCAAAGATTCGTAAGCTCTGAGCACTTGATAGCCATTTAACTATCTGGCGGCGTGGCGCTAATTTGTCCGCGAGTTTGGCACCATCGTCGCTCCTTTGTATTTTTTTCCGGAAATCGCTGGGAAGATATGCGCAATTCAGGATTGTAATTACCACTTCCACAAGACCCTCGCAGCAGGGCATATAATATTTGAGTGCTTTCGTTATCCGCAAGTGGCGCCAGCAATCGGTGCGTTGTAGTAGTGGGAGCAGACTGAATCGTCGGGCGCTAAAGTACGGCCCAGCCACATCCGTTGGTCGCCCGATTTCTGCACTTCCCCAACCGGTCGGAAATTACTGTGGCGTCAGGTCGGTTCTTGACGCGGGTGAAGCGGCGTATCGCCTCTTGATGATCTTGGGCATGTATGGATCTGCGCCGCCTGCCGAATTTGGATCGACGTGCGCAAATGGAGCAAGAACAACATGCCACTGGGTCGGCTTGCCAACGCAGCGTTGCGGGAGCGAAAGGTCCAATTGCACGATGCGCTCGAACTATTAGTCGCTGTAAAGATTAGGCGCGACGGTGTCGTTGACTTCAACGCCCGGGGCATGAAATGTTTTTTTTCGCATCGCTTGATCTGAATGTCGCAACCCCGAGCATTCATGTGTTGTCGCTGGAACAATGCGAACAAGCACTCCAGTACATCGTGGAGTCTCATGCTTCGCGCTGAGCAACTCCTTGAACCTGAACTCAATCGAGGCGGCTCCGCGCCGCTAGGGATACTCTGCACAAACGCGAATCGAGTGTGCTTGGCCGTTTAACAGGAAGCTGAATGCGCCACGACGCCAACCTATCAGCTCGGAGCGAAGCTATCTCGCACGCGCGAAGCAGCATTCGCGGGCTGCGCGCGAGGCATCGGCGTGAGCCAGAAACGCGCTCATGCCCCGGCAGCCAGCAGTTTGCCGCGCGCCATCCACAAGTTGGACAGTGCGAACAAGGTCATGAGTTGCGCGGTGTTCTTCCTCAGCCCTCGATAGCGGACCTTGGTGTAGCCGAACTGCCGCTTGATGACCCGGAACGGATGCTCGACCTTGGCCCGGATGCCCGCCTTGATTCGCTCGACCTGATCGACGAGCGCGCCAAGTGGTTTGCTTTGGTCCAGGACGCGACGTTTGCCTGGCTTCATCGCTACGTGCCAGTTCACGCCCGCCCGCGCGTCCGGACGCTTCTCCACGCCCTGATAGCCCGCATCGCCGAACGCGTCGGTTTCCTCTCCATGCAGCAGGCTGTTGCCCTCAACCACGTCGTTGACCTTGCCCGCCGTGCCCCGCACCGTGTGCACCAGCCCGCTTTCGGCGTCCACGCCAATGTGCGCTTTCATGCCGAAATACCACTGGTTTCCTTTCTTGCTCTGGTGCATCTCTGGGTCGCGTTCGCCCGACCCATTCTTGGTCGAACTCGGTGCGCTGATCAGTGTCGCGTCCACCACCGTGCCCGCGCGCAGCATCAATCCCTTGTCGCGAAGGATGTCGTTGACCAGCGCGAGGATCTGAGCGGCCAGCTTGTGCTTCTCCAGCAGGTGACGGAACCGCAGGATGGTGCTCTCGTCGGGCAGCCTCACCGTCCAGTTGTCCAGCCCGGCGAACTCCCGATACAGCGGCACGTCGTGCAGCGCTTCTTCCATCGCCGGGTCCGACAGGCCGAACCATTGCTGAAGGAAGTGGATGCGCAGCATTGCCTCGACCGCGAACGGGGGACGGCCGCGCTTGCCTTCCGGGGCGTACGGAGCGATCAGCATCACCAGATCGGCCCATGGCACCACACGGTTCATCTCGTCCAGGAATTCGCGCTTGCGGGTGCGCTTGGTCGACAAGTTCAGTCCAAGGTCAGTTTGTTTCATGCGCCACATGCTCGCTGGCTCGACGATTCATTGCAAGCACATCCGCCGGCTAATTGTGCAGAGCATCCTTAGCAGGCCGCTGAAATACCTCCAGCGGACGTCAGCGCGACGACTGGCTGAAGCGTTGCTTTGAGGATCCCATCCAATCCCACATTCATGCGCGGCGCAGATACCTTCACGGGAAGCTTGTTCACTATGCGGAGGCTGGAGGATTTCGTGCCGCAGTCCCATCCGCTGCGCTCGATCCGGACTATGGCCAACCAGGCGCTGGTGAAGATGGACCGGCTGTTCGCGCAGATGTACGAGGCCGATATCAAGGGTGGCCGCCCCAGTATCGCGCCGGAGAAGTTGCTGCGGGCCATGCTGCTGCAGGTGCTCTACAGCATTCGCTCTGAGCGCCAGCTCATGGAGCAGACGCAATACAACCTGCTGTTTCGCTGGTTCATCGGGCTGTCGATGGACGACTCAGTTTGGGTGCCCACGGTCTTCACCAAGAACCGCGAGCGACTGATCAAGCATGATGCGGTGATCCAGTTTTTCAACGAGGTGCTGGCCATCGCGCAGAAGAAGAACTGGCTGTCGGGTGAGCACTTCAGCGTGGACGGCACGCTGATACAGGCGTGGGCAGGCCACAAGAGCTTCGTGCGCAAGGATGGCGACGACCAAGACGATGACGCCGGCGGCAGCTTCAAAGGTCGCAAGCGCAGCAACGAGACACACGAATCACGTTTCCGACTGCGTCGAGAGCGTCAATAGCCGCTCTCGCAACCACACTTCGAAGCTGTCCAGTAGGGGCCGGGACCTCCTTTGCTGCCGCACCTGTTGAAGTTCGAGCCCGAGCCAGGCAGTGGCTCCAGATTCGCCGGCGCCATTACGCCGGTGATTCCCTGGCGCCATTACGCCGAAGATCTGGTGGCGCCAATACGCCGGCGACGGATTGGCTCCATCATGCCGGCGATTCACATTCAGCATGTAGTTGATGGCTTTGGTCGTCCATTACGGCGGCGATCTCCTTTCATTGACCGCTACGCTTCCGGCTTTTGGCCGGAAGGGAGCATGAACAGAAGGTTCGAGATGTTTCATTACCGACAGGTCCTGGTGCGGATGCGCCAGGGCGATTCTGACCGGGACATCGCCCGATCCAAGACGATGGGGCGGCGCAAGCTGTCCCAGGTCCGAGAGACCGCGAGCAACCGGGGCTGGCTAGGTCCCGACACCCCGTTGCCCACCGACGCGGAGCTGGCCGAGGTCTTCGGCCGCGACAGCATGGCAGCACCGTTGCCCCCCAGTTGCGTGTCGCCGCTGGAAGCCTGGCGCGAACAGATTGTGCAGTGGCACGCGGCCGGCATTCAGGGCACGACGATCCTCAGCGCCCTCGAGCGCAACCATGGTTACTGCGGTAGCACGTCGTCCATTTACCGGTTCCTCAAGCAAATCAAGGAATCTGAGGTACCGGAAGTCCCCATGCGGCTAGAGTTCAAGCCGGCTGAGGCCGCGCAGATTGACTTTGGCGCCGGCCCGACGCTCACCGATGTGTATACCGGCGAGATCCACAAGACCTGGTACTTTGTCATGACGCTTTGCTGGTCCCGGCACCAGTACGTCGAGATCGTGCGCGACCAGACCATTGCCACCTGGCTGCAGTGTCACCGACATGCCTTCGAATGGTTTCATGGGGTGCCGGTGCGGCTCATCATCGATAACCCCAAGTGCGCCATCACCAGGGCCTGCATCTACGAACCGGAAGTTCAGCGGGCCTACGCGCAATGTGCCGAGGGCTATGGCTTCCGCATTGACCCCTGTCCGCCACGGGACCCACAGAAAAAGGGTTCATCGAGGAATTCCGGGGAAGGCTGCGCGGATTTTGAGGAAGAAGTATTCCTCGTCGCGATAGCCGTACGCGCGGCGCTTGATGACCTTGATGGTGTTGTTGATGCCTTCGACCACGCTGGTGTTCAATGGGTGGCGGCAGCGGGCCAAGATGCCATGCCAGTAGCCTTGCAGGCGCTTCGCAAACAACTCCAGGGCAGGTATTCGGCTCTGCCGAGCCTGCTCGCACCATTGCTCCCAAGCTTTTTGCGCCCACGCCGGGCGGCGGTAGAACCATAGCCGCTTTAGCTCGTCGCGCAACAGATAGACTGTCAGCAATGGCCGGTTCGCCTCCAGGACCTCATCCAGATGAACCGCCTGGGGGACGCTCAAGTTCTCCCGATTCCGCAGCAGTAGCCAGCGTGTGGACTTGAGCACCCGTCTGGCCGGCCGATCGTGCCGCAGCTGATTGGCCTGATCCACCCGTACTCGGTCGATGACCTCACGCCCGTACTTAGCTACCACGTGGAACAGGTCGAAGACCACCTCTGCTTGCGGGCAATGCGCCCGGATCTCCAACTCATACGCGGTCGTCATGTCGATGGCGACGGCCTCGATGCGCTGCGCAACGCCGGCGGGGAGCTGCTCAAAGAAGGCTCGGGCGGTCTCGCGTGAGCGCCCCTGTCCGATCCAGAGCACCTGCCGCCCAATGGGGTCGACTACCACCGTGGCATATCGATGCCCCTTGTGTAGCGCGAACTCATCCATGGCCAGGTAGCGGATATTGGACCAGTCCGGCTCGGCCACTGCCTCACGCAAGCGAGCCTTATCGATCGATTTAACTGTGTGCCAGCCCAGATCGTAGAAGGCCGCCACCGCCTGCACCGTACAGTGGCGCAACAAGTGGCCGCAAGCCTGGGCCAAGCGGGCCGTCACGCGTTGGTAGCGCCCAAGCCATTCCAGCCGCTCCAGCCTCGGACCGCCGCAACGGTCGCACCAAACGCGCCGGCGCGGCACGTGCAGTACGACCCGATACTCGAACAGCGGAAGGTCCCGGACTCGCCTGACCACTGTCTCATGCACCTGATGGCAGCGCGCGCCACACTCCTCGCAATGCATGACCTTGCTGACCGGCTTCAAGTACAACGACAGCGTACGGCTCTCTCCCTCCGGCCATTCCACGCGCTCCAGCCGGTAGCCCTTCCAGCAACCCAGTGCTTGCAGCGTCTTGCGATCCAGCACACATCCCCCTGATACCTGAAGAAACAGACATCAGCATACAAAATGTGCTCTTTCGGGCCACGGTTTTCTGCGAAGAACCAGAAAAAGGGCATCGTGGAATCGGGAGTCAAGTACGTAAAGAACAGCTTCGGGCCGCTGCGCGACTTCCGCGACCTCGCCGATGCCAACCGCCAGGTGCGCGCCTGGGTCATGGCCGAGGCCGGCACTCGCATCCACGGCACGACGCGCCAGCAGCTGTTGACGGCGGTGTAAAAGCGGCAGTAAATGGCGGCGTACGGTTGGGTAAGAAGGTCAACAGCAAGGGGCCGCATGCGGCCCCTTGCTGTTTGGGTTGGACAGCAGGTTAGAACGGATCGTCGAGGCTTTTCTCGGGGGGCGAGCGCTGCTCACTCAGCAGGTCATGCAATGCGAGCTGGTAGTGAGCGCAGATCCGCTCGCGTAGATCGTCGATGAGTTCGACGACGGCGAGCGCCTGCTCAGCGGACCAGTTGTCTGGGATCAGGAAGTCGAGCCCCTGGGTGATGCCTGACGGCAGATGCAGATGCGTCATGATGGTTTTTTCTCCGCCCGGGCCACGCTGCGTTTCTTTGCTCGCTGATCGGCCCGCTCGCGCGCTTCCTTGACGCGATACGACTCGCCCTCGATCGCGATGACTTCGGCACGATGCACCAGTCGGTCAACCAGCGAGACGACGCAGGCGGCATTCGGGAACACCTCAGACCATTCGACGAATGGTCTGTTTGTTGTAACCACCGTACTGGTGGCGCCATATCGGCGACTGATGAGCTCGAACAGCAGATCGGCATGTCGGTTTGAGTACGACAGGTAGCCGACCTCGTCGATGACCAGCACGTCCGGCGAGGCATAGCGGTGCAGGCGCCGACGCAAGGCCGAATCGCTGTCAAGAGCGGCCAGCTCGCCGAGCATCTGGCAGGCGGTGGTGAACAGCGCCGTGTGCCCGTGGACGAGCGCCTGATAGGCCAGATTCAGCGCCAGGGTCGATTTGCCGACGCCGTTCGGGCCGATCAGCACGACGTTGGCCGAGTCCTTGACGAACTCCAGCTACATCAATTCCTCGACGGCGGCCCGGTCGCAGCGCGTCGGCCACGTCCAGTCGAAGTCGCACAATGGCTTGAAGTTGCCCAGGCGGGCATCCCGGATGCGTCGCTCCAGCGAGCGACGCGAGCGCTCCTCTTCTTCCCATTGCAGCAGCGGCGCTACCCATCCAGCATCAGCGACCTCCGGCCAGTGCGCCAGCAGCCCATGCAGGCGCAAGGCATTCGTACGGCTTTGCAGGTTCTCAGGCGTGTTCATTGGCATCTCCAGCGATCTGATCGTAGATGTCGAGCCGGTGGGGTATGACCAGCTTGTCCTTGTGCCGGACGTGTTCAGGCAGATGGATGCCCACCGGCGGGGGTGCATGGCGCGCTTCGCGCCGGCGCTCCAGCGCCAGGCGCACCGGATTCTGGTGAGGTGCCGCGTCGCTGGCGAGGGTTTCCTCGATCGCCGCTTGCAGTTCGGCGGCGCCATACCGGTCGAGCAGCCGCAGCAGGTGGGTGGTGATGTTGCCCAGATTGCCGCCCCGTTCCGCCGCGCGCAGCAACAGCGCCTGGCTGGCCGGCGCCGCCCGAGCCAGATGGTCAAGTCCGCGATGGTGGCGGGCTTCGCGTTTGCGTTCGACCAGGGCGTTGATGTGTGCGGCAATTTCTATCTGCGCGCCGCGATCGTAACTGCGCTCATGAGTGGCGAGCAGTTCCGTGCCATCGAGGATGCGTACCTGCCGGGGACTGGCCCGCACCGTGAGCGTGCGTCGCACATGGGTATGCGGGATCGTGTAATCATTCAGGCCGAAGCGCACGTACGGTGTCTTGCCGACCTTGACGTTCTGTTGCGGTTCGCACGGATAGGGATTCTCCGGCAAGGCGAGCAGGCTGGGCTGCTCGCGGCAGAACGCCTCGCGTACGCTGATCGTCGGTTCTTCCCGGCAGGGGCGATCGGCCGCAAGTCCCGCACACCAATGGGCGGCTTGAGCGTTGAGCTCATCGAGGTCGGTCACGGTGCGTCCGGCGAAGAAGTTCTCGCGCACGTAGCGGATGGCGCGCTCCACGCGCCCTTTCTCGTTGCCACGGGCGACGGCAACCGGCCGGGGCTCGTAGCGGTGATGCGCCGCGAACGCGAGCAGCGTCGGATGGAAACGGATCGCATCTCCCTGGCGTTCCAGAACGGCGCTCTTCAGGTTGTCGTAGAGCAGGACCCTGGGCAGGCCGGACCAAGCCTCGAAGGCGCCGGCATGGCCGGCCAGGAAGCTATCCATGCGCGCATCGAGGAAGAATCTCAGATAGATCTGCCGCGACCACGACAGCACCATCACGAAGGCCATCAGCGGCCGGCGCGCGCGGCCGATCTGCAGATGGCCGAAGTGTCCCCAGTCAACCTGCCCTTGTTCCCCCTGCAGGGTGCGCAAACGCAGATAGGCTTCGGGCAGTGGGCGCGGCCGGTGCAGCGCGATCATGTGCCGGAAGTGGTGCTGGCTCCCGCGGTAGCCACGCTCGGTCACCATCGCATACAGGCGGCTGGCCGTGAGCGACGGGAACTTCTTCAGCGTCTCATGGATGAATGGCAGGTAGGCGTCGATCTGCGAGGGCCGCTGCACCGTGCCAATCCGGGGTAGGCCGGCCTGTGCCAGCACACGTTGAACGGTGTCGCGGTGCACATGCAACTGGCGCGCGATGGTGCCGGCGCGCCATTTCTCGACGTGGTAGTAACGCAGAATCTGGGCTTCGAGTTCTACTCCAATGGTCATGGGTCGTGTCCTGTGCGGTCAGTCGTACGAACATCACGGAAGACCCTACGACGCAGTGGTCCGAGGCGAACAAAGCCCGAGTATGCGCAACGGCAGAAGTGGCAATGCTCAGACACAGGTATTGAGGCGCCAGCGGGCGCCGGTGCTCTGGCCGGCGTCGTCAAGGTCAGCGGCAGTAGAGCATCGGCGGCCTGCGCGACGGAACCCTGATGCGTCACTTTCTTTTGGCGACAGCGATAGCGGCGCATCCGCTCCGCGTGCGCCAGGCGGCCGCGGCGGCTGTGTTGGTAGCGCTGAGCGGCCTCGCGCAGACTGGCGCGGCGCGCTGCTTGCGAGCAGCCGCCATTGCAGTAGACCTGACCGCGGTCGCAGCGGCGGCAAACAATGACCTGCGCCCGGCAATGAGCGCACACAAAGAGGCGGCCCGTGGCCGGCATCGGCAATCCCCCGTTATGCCGAAACGGCCTCGACGGGCTGGACGAGCCGTGCCATACTGGCCCGGCACGCGCGCCCTTGGCACGAGTGGGGCACGACATCGGGATGAACTTGGCGGTTTGGACCGGTGTCGTGCCTGTTTCTTTTCGGCGGTAAATCCGACCTTTTTACCGCATCCCTACTGCGACGTCACCACCTTGCGGAATGCCCGTCACCGGGCGCGTCTGCACTCGCCCTACGGGCTCGTTCCGACGCGCCCGGTGACAACCCTTCAATATCAAATCAGAAGACCTTGGGACAGTCCTGCAATGCAGGAGTTGTTCTGCATCTTTAAGCTACGCCACCGTTTAGTGCCGGTTTTAAACAGCCGTTCACAAGGGCAGCAGAGCCTCATAGTCGTCGGCTGTCTGTGCCTGTGGCAACGCCTTGAACAAGGCAACGAGATACTGATACGGATCTACGTCGTTGGCCTTACAGGTTTTTCACTCCACCCGAATCCAACCGGCGATTCCACGGCAAAGCAACCATGGATTCCACGGGAAGCCGACCATCTTGCCGGGGTAGGAAATCCCGCCTGGTAGAGCGCTGGGATGCAGGGATAACCATGGCACTCTCGATCGCAGGTCAGCATCGACCAGCTCGGCTTCGAAGAACGTCTCGGGCTGCTCGTCGAACGCGAATGCAGCAAGCGCCAGTCGCGCATGTTCTCGGCCCGGCTGCGGCGCGCACAACTTCGCTTCCCAGACGCCGTCCCCGAGGACATCAACTACCGCGCTGCCCGCCGCCTGGACCGGGCCCTGCTGGCCCGCCTGTTGACCGGGGAATGTACTGGGGACACCTGAACGTGATCCTCATCCGCAAGACAAGCCTCGGCAAGAGCTGGCTGGCGTACGCCTTGGCGAACCAGGCTTGCCGACATGGCTACTCCGTCGGCTACCTGCGCATGCCGAAGTTCAGGGAGGAGATGGCTATGGTCGATGGCAGCGGGCGCTTCGGGACGTTGCTGGCCCAATGGGCCAAACCCGACATTCTAGTGGTGGACGACTTTGCGACGACGCCCCTTGCCGACTAGGCGCGCCGTGATCTGCTTGGCCTGCTGGATGTTCAGCACGGCTCGCGCTCAACCGTCGTCACCAGTCAAATCCCCGCTCCGGGCTGATAGGTTGGAGTCGTGGCGCATTCAGCTCCCTGTTAAACGGCCAAGCACACTCGATTTGCGTTTGTGCAGAGTATCCTTAACCATTCTTCTCAAGAGTGATTTGAAGCCTTTCTTTAGGTGTCACGGTTGCTTCGTAGATTGCGATGTGATCGTTCGACGCGAAAGTAACGTGCGGCGTTCCTTGAACATGACCCAACTGTGGGTTCACCGTATGCCCGTAGGGCGTCACTGCGACCGCATCGCCCGGCACGCCTATCTCGTCGAGCGTGAGGGTTCTAGACTGCATCGCGGGATAATCGCCGCTCGATATCGTCGTGGCATGCCACGTGCCGTCGCTACTCTGCCACTGGACTGAGAAGCAGAACACATAGCCGGTTTTGTTTTTTACTGTGATCTTTTGAGCCTGGATCATGATTTTTCCCATGCGAAGAAATTATAGGAATGACGTAAAGGGACTCTCTGCTTAGCGATGCTCGGTCTTCTCCTTGGTCAGTCGAGATAAGTCGCGCCAAAAGCACTTCTGCGGCTATAGGAAGAGAAGGTCGCGGGATATCAATAATGAAGTAAATGCAATCTATGTTCCTGGCGCCCAGGAAAACTGATAACCATCCGAAAAGTGAATAAATCAATACTTATTCTTGGGTGATTTGTTATAATTGTTATATCATTGAACATCATGTTGTCTTAAACTGTACACCGCTGCCCCCGGTTCCCGCCACTGACCTAGCAGGCCGCTGAAATACCTCCAGCGAACGTTGTGAAAAACCGCTAACCCACCGGCCCTATCGGGGAAGTCGCACCTCTTCCGCAGCCTCACCGAGGAGCCCCTCAATCTCGATTTATGCAACAACGCCGCTTCAAGCAATGACGTAGCAAAACTTGATTTTGATCAACAACAGGGAAGTTGGCCATTCTTTCTGCCTTGCCTCGCACATACCATATTGCCTAGACTTCTCTAGCCATTCCTCGTGCTGTTTCAGGAATGACGAACATAGCGAGTTCGTGCCATTTTGGCATCCAGCAGGAAATATTGGAATGGAATGGGCCCAGTGTTTTGCCTCGACGGCATTTCTCAAATCTTTGTAATTGTGGCTCGACATTTAAACTTCAAACTTTCAAGGATCCAATCATGTCTAACATCAAGAAGGCAGTGTTCGGCGCGCTAATGACCATCACTTTGCTCGGGGGCGCGGTGTCTGCATCAGCTCAGCCAGTATGCCAACCCCAGCATCCAGGGCAGACATGCGAGTATGATGCGGTGCTGAAGACCTGCATTTGTAACTAAGAATTGAAAGGCCTGGATAGTACGCTCCATGCCCGTCAATATGGACACCTTCTTTAATCCGCTCCCTCAAAGTTTGACGCCCGTCTAACTTTGAGGGGTGTATTACCAATGCGAGGATATTCCGTTCAACAACGATACGACCATCCTTAATGACCATGGATGCGTAACCAGAAACAGACGGCAATGGGTTCGCCGGGGCTCACAGAATGCACAGTGATAACAGTAAGCTGGGTTGCTTCGCGGCCGCGCCGCCTCTGTTCCATCTTCCTACCAACACCCCGATGGCGTCTAGTCATTGTTGGCATCGAGCGTGCACATCTGGCGGAGGGGCCGGAAGGCTCCACGTGATCCGTCGATCTCATGCGGCAGCCGGATCTGCTCCCACGGCACGACCGGATCGGGCAGTGCCGCCGTGACCAGGGCGCGCGCCCGCTGAATCGCTGATCTGCGGCTCGGGGAGGGGCAGCGACCGCAACGTTTCGGGCGCGCGGGCGACCGCCTGGCGCGACGACGCGCCCGCGTACCAGGCGCGCAGGGCCGCCAAGGCGGCGGCGTCGGGGAAATCGGGCGAGATCATCGTGTCTTGCATCGAAAATCGTTCGCGGGGTGCGTAAGCTTTGGTATGGAGATGGCCAGGCCGGCACCAATCCACCCAAGTTACTGTAAGCATCAACAAGCCTTATAGGCAGCATGATGAGGCTTCTGGCGAGGCGGACGGGGCTTGGCGCGATCCGGTCGCACGCGATGGATACGTGTTGCGATCAAGGCCAAGGTCTCATTCAGAGCAGCCCTGGCCCAGCGCAGGCCGAGCAGAACCGCAGGCAGGACAGGTTTGAGCGCGGTAATGGCGTAGGTACGGTTGATCCGATGGTCCGAGTCAATGTCATGTTCCTGCGCGGCGGTGAGGCAGCATAGGGCGTGCAGGTTGTCACATAGGATTTTGGCGCCGAAGTCCTGCCTGGCGGCCAACTGCGAGAGGCCGGACAGATGTTCGAGTGCCATGCGGTGTTTGAGGCGTTTGAACGCCTCCTCGAGGCGCCAGCGCTGGTGATAGAGATCGCGGAAGGTGGCAGCCGGATAGTGGTGCATGTCGAGCAGATTGGTGATGAGCACGCGCACCTTGCCGGCTGGCGAGATCTGCCGGATCAGCCGGACGGTCTGCGGAGTAGCCGCACACTCATAGTCGCGCGCGTCATTTCGGGCTGGAGCCGGGAGCGTGACGATGGCCTCGTCGCGACCGGAGCGGACGAAGTGCCGCACGGCAGCAAAGCCGCTACCGTCGGCGCGCATGCAGAAAGGGATTTTTCGTTGGTTGAGCACGGCCACCAGCCAGCGGGCGGGGTAGCCGCGATCGAGCAAGAGCAAGTCGTCGGATTGCAGGCGGTCCAGATGCTCGAACAGGATCTGGCGTTCGTTCTCGTGCACGCTGTGCAGTGAGGCGGCGAGCATGATCTCGGCCCCGGGCAGGTATAGGCCGAAGGCGAGTTGATCGCGAGTGGCGGCTCGAGGCAGATGGCTGTGGCGGATGGCGAAACGCAGGTGTGAGGCGTCCGCGGCGACTAGCCGAAAGCCATGCCAGCGCGGCAAATGGTCTGACACCTGCCGAAGCAGCCAGTCATTGAGGTGAGCAAAGACATCGCCGCTGAGTTTGCTGCGAGCCTGGGCGAAGGCTTGTTCACTGACGCAACGGCGCAAGATGTTCTGGCGCGCGAGCGCGGCGAAGAATTGATCGAGTTCGGCTTGTACGCCCATGCGCAAGTTGCCAAGCATGAAGGCGATCAGTGTCGGCAGAGTGAGCTTGCGCTGACGGGTGAATGCGGAGGGTCGTTCGGGATGGCGAGCAAGATCGTGAAAGACCTTGGTGTGCAGATATTCGGTAAGCGAAGCGAACAAATCGGTCAGGGGCATGAGAGCCAAGCGAAGATCGAGAAGCGATCCTCTATTGGCCGCCGCCCTGCTTGCGCTAAACAGCCAGCGCAAGCAGGGCGGCGGCCGCTCGAACCTCGTCACATGTCAAGCGTTCGCGGGGGCAAATCGCGATTCTATTGACGGCTAAACTTGGGTGGATTGGCTCCAGGGGGGGCTACCGTGTCAAGAACTGGGCGCAGTTCGACAAGGGATTGATACCCCGAGGAGATATCCCGAGGTGGGTGAGGAACTTGCTCGGGCCGCCGGCTAAAGCCCTGTCGCCCTATCGTGGCCACCCGCTCGCCTATACGGATGCGCTGATCCAGGAGCTGATCGCTCTCAAGCAGGGGTTCCCGCTGCCGCTGCGCGTGCTGCAAGGCTTCGAGTAGAGCTTGCGTAGCCTGGCCTTCCCAACGTTGCCAGCGCCGAACTACACGACAATGAGCCGCGCGCAGAATCTGAACGTCGTGCTGCCCGTCTCGCGTACTGGCGAGCCGCCGCATCTGGTGATCGATAGCGCGGGGCTGAAACTTTACGGCGAAGACGAGTGGAAGGTTCGCAAGCACAGTTGCTTCAAGCGACGGACCTGGCGCACGGTCCATCTTGCTATGGACGCCAACACCAGATACGCCGATTGATACCATCGGAGGTGACGGCGCTTACGACAATAAGGCAAGCCACGCCGAAATTGCCGCGCGAGTTGCACAGCCCGCTATTCCACCACGCGATGGAGCGAAGCCTTGGTCTGAAAGTACGTCGGGCGCCGTCTCGCGTTCCGGCGCGGAGGCGTGCGCCGGTAGCTTGTCAGGATGACGGGCCGAACTGTTATGCTTTCACAGTGAGTTGCTGTTTTAGACCGGGAGCAAAATCTGCGGCATTCAAGTAGTGGTTCTCGATGGGACCCGTACGATGTCGTGTGAACAATAGCTTATCGAAGCTTCTCACCCTATTCTCTGCCGAGTTAAACGCTCTGCCGGTCTGATGTGGCGCTTCACCAATTGATCTAGCAGGCTGCTGAAGTACTCATCGCGCTAGCGATGAGTTTTTCCCCGCAAGGCGGGGAGCGCTGTTTTTCACAATCCGGAAGCCGGACGTCACTGCCTCGGCTTTTTCCGCATTTTGGCGCCCATTCCGGCCTCATTAGCGCGATTACTGCAACTGCGAACGGATTTGTCCCAGCGAGCGCATGCGCACGAGGTGGTAGGCGGCCATGCTCAGCACAAACATCTGATCGACTTTCTTCAGACCGCGCACCATCACCTGACGCATGCGCCCCACGGTCTTGACCCACCCGAAGCCCTGTTCGATCAGCTTGCGCTTCTGTTGCGAGACGGCATAACCGGCGCTGGAAGCAATGGCATCAGGAACGGCCGAGCGACGACCCGATGTGTTCTGCGCCACGTGGGGCGTCACCTTCATTTCCAGGCAGGCCTCAATGAACTCGTGCGCGTCATAGCCCTTGTCCGCGCCCACGGTGACTTCCACATTCAGGTCTTCAATCACCTGCCTGGCATCGTTAAGCATGACCTTTGCGGCCTCCCGCTCGGCGTGTCCGTCCGCCTTGGTCACCATGGCGCTAACCACCAGGCCATGGCGGTTGTCGCTCAGGGTATGACCCATGTAGCGCAGCTCACTGGATGTCTTGCCCTTGCGGTAGAGCTTGGCATCGGGATCGGTCTTGGATTCGTGTGTCTCGTTGCTGCGCTTGCGACCTTTGAAGCTGCCGCCGGCGTCATCGTCTTGGTCGTCGCCATCCTTGCGCACGAAGCTCTTGTGGCCTGCCCACGCCTGTATCAGCGTGCCGTCCACGCTGAAGTGCTCACCCGACAGCCAGTTCTTCTTCTGCGCGATGGCCAGCACCTCGTTGAAAAACTGGATCACCGCATCATGCTTGATCAGTCGCTCGCGGTTCTTGGTGAAGACCGTGGGCACCCAAACTGAGTCGTCCATCGACAGCCCGATGAACCAGCGAAACAGCAGGTTGTATTGCGTCTGCTCCATGAGCTGGCGCTCAGAGCGAATGCTGTAGAGCACCTGCAGCAGCATGGCCCGCAGCAACTTCTCCGGCGCGATACTGGGGCGGCCACCCTTGATATCGGCCTCGTACATCTGCGCGAACAGCCGGTCCATCTTCACCAGCGCCTGGTTGGCCATAGTCCGGATCGAGCGCAGCGGATGGGACTGCGGCACGAAATCCTCCAGCCTCCGCATAGTGAACAAGCTTTCCGTGAAGGTATCTGCGCCGCGCATGAATGTGGGATTGGATGGGATCCTCAAAGCAACGCTTCAGCCAGTCGTCGCGCTGACGTCCGCTGGAGGTATTTCAGCGGCCTGCTAGGGCGCCAGCGCCGAGGCAAGCCAGTCTTCTTTCCAACTCCCCGCCAAGCATCAATATGTGAAGGTTGTGGAACACGAACCGGCGCCAGCATCAGTCGGCGAAACCGCCATTACAAGATCCACATTGCCAGCCATGGTCGGCATTTTGCTAGGCTGGAAACTCGTTGTACCCCGAGCGTGCCTGGTAGTTCAACGCGTTGAGTCTGTCCAAGCGAATCGATGTTGGCATCGTCGCAATTGTCGGCGTCTGATATCAGCTTACGCCGGCGTGGAGATTGACTGGGACTGGACAATGCGGGGCGAAAATATTGTGTAGGCATCAATGAATCTCGACACAACAGATCTGCGAATTCTCGATGAACTCCAGCAGAACAGCGCTCTAACGAACGTTGAACTAGCGCGCCGCGTTCATCTTTCTCCGTCGCCGTGTCTCGCTCGGGTCAGAGCCCTCGCGAGTGCCGGCGTAATACGGCGCTATGTCGCACTTGTTAGTTGTTAGCGCCGATGTAAAATTGACCCACCCCGCCGAAGTAAAACTGACCCACCTGGTGGAGGATGGCGGATTTGCCGCCGATGCTGACACAGGAGCAAGCAGTGGAAATCAGGGTATTGGCGAAACGAGGTGCGGGGGTGAGGGAGATAGCACGGCAGACGGGTCTGTCGCGCAACACGGTGCGGCGCTATTTGGGCGACGAACACGCGGGTCGGTACAGGCCGCGTGAGCTCAGGGCAACGAAGCTTGCGCCGCACCACGGCTATTTGCTGGAGCGCATCGAAGCGGCACGCCCGCGCTGGATTCCGGCGACCGTGCTGCTACGCGAGTTGCGCGAACGCGGCTACGACGGTGGCGTCAGCCAGCTCGAGGTGTTTCTGGCGCCGCATAAGCGCGCCGAGCCCGAGCCGCTGGTGCGCTTCGAGACGGCCCCTGGCAAGCAAATGCAGGCCGACTTCACAGTCATTCGGCGCGGGCGCGAGCCACTGCTGGCACTGGTGGCGACGCTGGGCTACAGCCGCGCGAGCTTCGTGCGTTTCACGGCCGGCGAGGACACCGCCACGCTATGCGCCTGTCTGGAAGAGGCGCTGGCTTTCTTCGGCGGCGTGCCTGAATAATCGGCAGCTGCCGATTACTCAGGTAATCAGCAGCAGCGAGAAATCCGAAGGAACTCGCCCCGTCCTTTGCTCCTCCATACCCAACAGCGACAGTTCCTTCAGATTTGGTAGGCCAGCTCAAAGCGATTCCAGCCAAGTGAGCAAGTCCTCGTTGCGGCGCCATGGTGGTGGCTTGTCGATCTTCGAATGCGGCTGCAGCCGCTGCAGGGCTTCGCGTTTGGTGTCCAAATTTGCTTGGGCGTAGTGATTGGTGGTGTCGAGGCTCGCGTGCCCCAACCAACTCCGGATCACGGTGACATCGACGCCAGCGGCGACCAGGTGGACCGCAGCCGCGTGCCGAAAAGTGTGCGGCGAGATCTTATTCGATGCCAACGTCGGCACAACCGCAGCGGCGCTACGCACGTACTGCGTGAGCTTGAAGCGGACTCCCGAGGGTCCCAGAGGCATGCCATATCGATTGACAAACAACCTTTCGTTGCTAGCGCACGGTTGCCGCTGCAGCAATGCCTTTAGCAACTCGACGATCTCTGGCCACAGCGGGCAGATGCGTTCCCTGCGGCCCTTCCCGAGCAGTCGCACGCAGTTCGGTGGGTCGAATCGGATGTCGGCAGGACAAAGATTGAGCACCTCTTGTATCCGCGCACCCGTGTTATAAAGGAGCCATAGCAGCACGTGATCACGTTGTCCTTCCAGCTGGGTGCGATCCGGCTGCGCCCGGATTGCCTCGATCTTGTGCATGTGGAGCTCCTGGCGCACCGGCATCGGCGCCTTCTTAGTCGGAATTCGCAGCACCTCGGAACACTGCTCGATGGCTGTGGGGTCACGCTCGGCGACGAAACTGAAGAAGCTGCGCAACGCAGCGAGACGACAGTTTGCGCGTGCCGATAGAGACCTTGCGCTCGCGCTCGCTGTGCTGCAAGAACGCAGCGACCTCGGTTGCGTTTAGCGCTTGCAGCGTGAGATCGGCGACACGACAACGTCGGCGCTCAGCGACAAAACGCAGGAACAGTCGCCAGGCGTCTCGGTAGGAACGTATCGTGTGGGCGGAGACGTTGCGCTGTTCTGCCAGCCGCTCATAGAAGAAGGTCCGCAGCAGTCGCGGGAAAGGATCGGTCGGCTTCATCATGATGCTCTCCCGGGGATGTGCACCTGATGCAGCACCAGATGTCGAAACCGCTCGCTGGCGAGCTGCAGCAGTTCCTGCGTCACGGTCAAGTAGACGAGCGTGGAGTTGATGTCCTTGTGGCCTAGGTAGGTTGCCAGGTACGGCAGCCGCGCCTGAGGATTGATTCCTTGGCGATACCAGGAAAGCATCCGATAGACGACGAAAACGTGCCGAAGATCATGGATTCGAGGCCCGCAGCGTCCCTGTTCGGGCTTGAGCCCGGCGCGTCTCAACACGGCCACCAGCAACTTCTCGATCATCACCCGCGAGTAGCGACCGGCAGCCTGCTGATGCCAGAACAAGCCGCTGTCGCCGTCCTGCGGTGCTCCGGCGCGTCGTCTCGCGTCGAGATACTCGCGCAGCGCTGCCACCACACTGTCAGACAGGGGCAGGCTTCTGGATTTGAAGAGCTTCGTCTCGCGAACTTCCAGCATGCCCGTGCTGAGGTCGAAGTTCCCAAGATCCAGCCGCGCGAGTTCACCAAGACGCAGTCCGGCGCAGCAGGCGAGTACGAGCATTGTGTACAGCGCAAGTGGCCGGAGCGGAGCGCGAGGAGATGGGAAGGCGCGCGCGGTGTCGAACAACAACTGCAGCTCTTGCGGGGTATAGATGTACGGACGCCGACGTTCCCATTCGATGCGGTGCTTCAGTCGACGATCCGGCGGCGGCAGTGCGACGCTCGGATCGACACGTCGCCATGCGCGCAACAGGGCGCGTCCCGCCTGTTGGCACTCCCAGGCGTGATTCAGCGTCCGGCCCTGTGCGGCCCACTGCTGCAACAGTACCGCCGGCGGTCGCCCGGGGAGTTCCGGGCGACCTTGCAGGAACCGGTCGAAACGCAGGAGCCAGCCCGACTGTGTCTCATAACGGTAGCCTACCGCGCGCATGAGCTCCACATGCTCGCGCAGCATCTCGCCGAGAAAGCTGGCGAACCGAGCCGGCGGGCGCAGAGACTCGAGCGCCTGCAGAGGTTCGGCTGCGAGCAGCGCACGCGCGATTGGCGTGCCGTATCGTTGACCATAGCAGGAGCGCAGCTCCGCCAGTGGGTTGTGCGAAATCATGCCCTCCGAGTGGAGATAATCTAGGAAGCGATCAACGATGCACGCCCGGTGCAGCACCATGTGGACAGGCGAGTGCCGCGCGCGCTCCAGCAGCCATCCCTGCATCGTAGAGGTGCTGACTGCGGCATCGCCACGTTGCCGCACGAAACGCTGGAACCCGCGCAAAACACAACGGTAGACCTTGGCCGTATCGCGACTGCGCAGCCCCAGGTGATGTACGTGACGCTCGATCGCGTCGCACTTCATCTTCGAGCCACGTATTCATTGCGCCCCGTCGGTCAGGAGTTCGCTGATCTCCAGGGAGACGTCGCGCAGTTCATCGACAGCGAGCTTCAGGTACGGCAACACGGAACTTGATGAGCGGTGCCCCAGCACGTCCTCAATCAGCTTGGGCGGCACCCCGCCGCGCAATAGGCTGATGGCACGCGCGTGCCGGAAGGCATGCGGTCCGCGCTTGCCATTGGTTTGCACGCCTGCAGCATCGAGCCGCCTGCGCAGTGAGGTGTACAGGCTTGAGCCGTTGGTGCGTATTCCGGTGAATGTGACCGACGATTCCGGCATCGTGACCACTGATTCCGTTTTATCGTGACCGCTGTGGCCCCGCAGTTTCCGGCTGATTGTGACCGGCAATTCCGGCGTCGTGACCGGTGATGGGTTGAGGGTGTTGCGCGGGGACGGATTCTACTCTGCCAAGCTAAGCAGTGTGGCTGCCGCTGGATGTCGTGCTCGTTTTTTGAGCAGACTTTCTGAGCGAATCGCCCGCCAGCGTGATGCGGTGAATACGGTGCATCAGACGATCGAGGATCGCATCGGCGATGGTGGAATCGCCGATCCAGCCATGCCAGTGCTCGACGGGTAGTTGGCTGGTAATGAGTAGCCCACGGCTGCTGCCGCGATCGTCAATGAGTTCAAGCAGGTCATTGCGCGTGACCGCGTCCAGCGGCGCCACCGCCCAGTCGTCCAGTACGATCAGGTCGGTTTTGGCCATCTGCAGCAGCCATTTGCCGAAGCCACCGCTGCCATGCAGAATACGTAACTCTTCTGCCAGCCTGGGCACGCGCAGATAAGCGACGGAATGCCCGCGGCGGCAGGCGTACTGCGCCAGCGCGCAGGCCAGCCAGGTCTTGCCGACGCCGGTCGGGCCACCGATCAGGACAGTATGTCCGGTTGTGATCCAGTCGGACAGCGCGAGACTGGTGACCTGTTTCCGATCAATGCCGCGGCCTGGACGGGCGTCAAGATCCTCGATGGTGGCGTGGGGGTACTTGAGGCGGGCACGCTGCAAGAGACGGGCAAGCTTGCGGTCATTGCGCCAGAGCAGTTCGCGGTCGATCAGCAGCGCCAGGCGTTCCTCGAAGGCGAGCGCGCTGGCGCCGGGCTGGGCAAGCTGTTCTTCCAGGGCGGCGGCAAAGCCGTCGAGCTTGAGTGAGCGCAGTTGCGCGAGCGTGGTGTGGGTCATCATGAGATTGGGTTCCGGTTGTGAGCGCCAGGCAAGCAAGATCGACTGTGGCGGCTGCCCAGCGGTGTGCGAGGGCCATTGAGGTGAATCGCGGGAGTTAGTGCTGCCTGGCAGACAGCGTTACTGGTAGTAGCTGGGGCCGCGCAGGTGTGCGTGGTCGGGACTGACCCACTCGGCAGGAGGGGCCGTGGTCAGCCTATCGCGACCGGTTTCGAGCACGTTCTTGTCATGACCCCAGGAAGCCGCGAAAAATCAAAAATGCAATTAACTACCAGACAGCTACCCACAACAGCATTGTCAGCTTCCAAGGCGAAGGCAACACCGAAGCGGTGCTCCTATTGCGCGTGGACGGCGATGGTAAAATTTCATTTTCGTGAAATTTTATTTCGCCCTATGCCGAGGCCTCTTCCTGATCCAACGCCACCATCACGCGCGACCATCCGCAGCATTGACTAACTTGGTGACCGGATACGGGCAACGCGGGCAGGGGAAGGTATGCCCATTGACCAGGCCGCCACTCATTGTGGCGTTTCCGTTGGCATGCTGTCCAAGCTGGAGAACGGCAAGGGCGTCAATCTGGCGCACGCGCTGCGCGTGATGGACGGACTGGGTTTGACGATGCTCGTCGTGCCGAGGGCGCATGCGGCGTTGCTCGAACAGGCAGCGGCTCATGCGGCCAAGATGGACAAAAATGCAGCCAGGGAGCGGAAAGCCGGGGTTGAAGAGTAGACAACAGCATGTGGCAGGCAACGCGCGGCTTGCTAAACACCCAGCCGGCGGTGGGCGAGCTCTTCCACGATCGATGCCTGGAGCCTGTCGCGAGATACCTTGAGCGGATCGCGCTCTGGGGTGGATGCCATCCAGCGCTCGAAGTCGACGAATGCGGCTGGACTGATCGTCGTCATCCGCGCCATTCTTCCGGTCACGGAAACGATGGGCGCAGAGAATGGAGGCGACCCCAACAGGACATTTGGGCGTCGCACCTGGATTGCCCAGAGGTCATCTTCATAATCTCGCAGAGCATGCCGCCGCGAACTTCTGTGGCCTTGCGGCGCGCGGATTACCACGCTTCGAACATCGTCTTCGCGTCAAGTTACTGGCGCAGCGCATTTTTATCCAACTCGATCCGACGATCCAAGGGGTTTCAGTATAAAAGTGCAATATGCAAATTTCATACTGAAACCCATGCATCATGCAGGCCTTGAGCATCCACCGCAGGGGGCAACTGAGTCGCGCGATGGTGTCATTGCGGATGAGACATTGCAGCCACGCTGCAGGCAGGTTCCTGCTGCAACCTTCATTGAACCCGCGTGGCGGTGCACGCCTTCGGGCTGGTTGATATCCCGGCGCATCCTCTTCGCTGTGCAGGGAGCCGTTCGTCGTGGAGATCGACGAATGCCCAAAGTTATCCCGCACGTAACGCAGTCATCTTGAGGATCCGCTATCGAAAGTCTTGAAAGCAGTCTTCAGACTATCAACCAGATCTGCCACGATCTGGTCATTCTCGAGAATGGGGAACTCCTTTCGGAGCTTGTTGGAGACTGCACCCTGATTGTCCCTGATCGAGCGGATGATCCGATCGATATCGGCATCAGGACCGTCGATGATGTCCTTCACCATCCGCCGAGCGGTTGTCCACTCCTGCAGAATCCCCGCCTCTGTCCTCATCTCCTGCCGGATGGTTTTGTCGATGATGTCGGCCATATATTCGACCTGCACAGTTAGGTCGGGGTAACGCCATGCCGGTAGTGCAGCGTCATATCCGGCAAACTCAAAGTTCGATTGAATGCCATCCGGATACAACGTGCGGGAGGGCGCAAATTCGCAAAGGTTGCCGTACCTGCGCATTAATGGTTTCGAGAAGCATTCAAGGATATGGTCGTAGCGTGCGATGTTCTGCGGTTTCTCCGTGATGACAGCCGAGATCGGCAGGATGAAGGGTCGCGGCACGGCACCATCTCGTCGCAGGACGTCGTTAATGATGAACCGGTGGATACGGCCATTTCCGTCGGCCAGCGGGTGGATGAAAACGAATGCGAACGCGGCCGCGCCGGCCCGAATTACCGAGGATTGCCCGGCGGTGCGCTCCAGAAAGACCTCAAGTCCGTGCAGCAGGTCCCGCAGCCTATCCCAATGCGGAGCGACATAGTGGACGATCTGTTCAAACCGATGCGTTTCGCCAACGAACACCGGCGAGGCCCGCAGCCCGAAACGGGAAATAGTGCTGCGCTCGCTAACGATTTCTCGCTGCAGCTCGGCTAGCGTATCCGGGGACAGTAGCGCGGGGTATTCACCGATCCGCCGTTCCATGACTGCCGCAAATCGGCGAATTCGGTCCAGTTGGTCCTGCTCGTGCTCGATCGCAAACGACGACTTGGATTCCTTGATCGTCAGCCAGACGGCGCTGCGCATCAGGACATTGTCCCCGAACTCGGCATTCAGCTCGTCGAGCCGGGCGGCGCAGTCGTAGTCCTGTGCCGCCTTGACTTCGGGTGTCCGTCGAATCAGGGGGCAGAAATCTCGATTGCCGGGAAGGTTGTCGCGCACGCGCCAACGTTGATTTCGAGTGGGTATCGTCGCGGCAAAGTAAGCCTCAGAGTCAATCGCGTCGACGTAGTTGCCCCCGGTCACGGCCCCGACGCCGGCGATCTGGCGGCCGGTTAGCCATTCATACAGAAATCCAACTCGTCTGGCATACTGGCCGGTGCGCTCGCTGTTCAGCCAGGCAGCCAACTCTCCCTGGGGAAGTACATCAAAGAGCCGTGCCAGGAACTCGAGATGGACTCCTTCCTGTCGGATCGCATAAGTCAGGTGGGCCTGCAGCGTTGGCTCCTGGCGAGAACCGGCGGGATAGATCTCCAGCGTCTTACCCTCGGTGACCACGGAACGCCGAGCGGCGCCAATCTCGCTGGTAATCTGAAATTCCTGTACCGGGGTTATCTGATAGTGCTCTGCGAGCCACTTGTACCCTATCCATTCCGTGCTCAACGTGAACTCCGTCGTTTAATTTGGCCTGCGGATGTTTAAAAATTCCGCTATTTCTTGATTATCGTTTAAACGACACTTCGTTGTTGACGTCGAACGCTTTTGGAAACGCATGCTTGGCGGAAGCAAGCGCTTTCGCTTGAGCAAGCGGCGGCGCATGCGGTCAAGATTCTGGTGTGAAAAGGGCAGGCCGCGATCGGGTCGGGTGTCAATCTCAGTTGCCCGCACGATCGACGCAAAGAGCCATTCGCCGGGCGGGGGGGCGCCTTAGGTCTTGCTGGTCCAGCCGATGCGATGCCGCACTTGCGTGGCCTCGTGCCGCGCATCGTCCTCGCTGTGCAGGTAGCCGCTGGTCGTCGAGATCGACGCATGCCCGAAGTTGTCCCGCACGTAACGCAGATCCACCTGCCGGTCGGTCATGTGGGAGCCGGCGGTGTGGCGCAGCCAGTGCGCCGAGGCGCTGGCCAGGACATCGGCCTGCGCCGCCCATTCGGGTCCGCGCGCGCGCAGGCTCGCTGCCGCCAGGCCGAACACTTCCTTCAGGATCAGGTGCAGCGCGCTGCGTGACAGGCCTCGTTCACGGTTCTCCTGACCGATGACCGGCAGCAGCAAGGGGCGGGTCTCCCCAGGCTGCGGCGTCGGCGCCAGTCCGTGGGCGCGGCGGTAGCGCGCCAGTTCAGCAATCAGCTCGTCGGTGGCCGGCACCAGCCGGGTCTTGTTGCCCTTGCCGGTCACTTCCAGCCACCAGCGCTCGATGCCCTGGGTGTCGCGCCGGCAGAAGAACGCCCCCATTGTCGTGCCGGTGACCTCCGCCGCGCGCAAACCCCCCAGGTAGAGCACGGTCAGCAGCCAGCGACAGCGCGCCGCATGCAGGCGTTCGCGCTCGGTGGCGGTGTCGGCGGTCCCCGGCATCGCCTCGATGGTGGCCTTGACCACGTCCCACAGTTCGTGACTGAGGTAGCGCTTGATGCGCGGGCGGGTCGGCGCGCGCCGCCGGCGCGCGAGCGCCAGCGGATTGCCGGCGAGGTAGCTGGCCTCGGTCAGCCAGGCGAACAGCGCGTTCAGGATCACCAGTGCCTGACGAATGCTGCGGGGCGCCAGCGGTCCGGCAAACGGCCGCCAGTCCGGATGACTGCGCGCGAGTTTTTTGCTGCCGGCCAGCACCCAGCGCGCGGCCGGTTGCGGGTCGGCGAGGAAGCGCTCATACGCGAGCAGGTCCTCGTGCGTCAGCGACGACAGTGGCTTGCCCAATTGCAGTACCGACCACAGGATCAAGCGCTCGACCTCGCGCCGGTAGGCGGTCAGCGTCGCCGCGCTGTCGGCATAGCGCGCGAGCCAGGCGGTGACGGCGGCGAGATCGTCGCCCGCGGCAATGCCGGTGGCGCGGTCCGGGGCGCGGTTGCTGCCGGCAGCGCCAGACAGTGCCGGAGGCAGGCGCAGGCGTTCCAGCGGGATGGGAAGCGCGGTGGGGAGCGGGGCGGCCGGGCCGTCCGAAGGTGGGAGCGGAAGCAATTCCATGAGTAGGCGCCGAATTTTCAAGAATCGGCGGAGCTGGGGGAGCGGTCAAATCGGGCCGCCCTCGGCTGCTATGCTGCCACTGCCGAAGTTTCTGTGGACCCTAAACCCGGATGACGAGGTCGGAATACTTCCAGACGTGTTCGTCTGCCGAGAGCAGTCGCAATGGTTCGGTGATCGCCTGAGCGACCAGCAGCCGATCAAACGGATCGCGATGGTGGTTTGGCAGATGACGCACTGCGGCTGCATGCGTGTTCGTCACCGGAAGTTCGCGAAAGCCTGCGGCGGGTATTTCAGCGATGAGTTCGTCGACATCGACTTCGATCTTGTCGAGGCCCGCCTTGATGGAGATTTCCCAGAGGCTGGCCGCACTGATGAAGACCTCCTCGGCCTCCAGGATCATTCGCTGCGCGCTCTGGCTCAACTTCGGGTCATTCGTCACCGCCCAGAGGAACACATGGGTATCGAGCAGGATGCGCATTACCGTCCTTCGAAGGCGGCCAGCAAGTCATCGGGGAGCGGCGCGTCGAAGTCATCCGCCGTGCGGATCTTGCCCAGCAGCCCGCCGAGGCGCCGTGGGGGCTTTGGCTTGGCGAACGGCACGATCCGGACCACCGGCTTGCCCGCCTTCGCAATCACGACCTCGTCGCCTGCCGCCACCTCTTCGATGAGCCGCGAAAGGTGGGTTTTGGCCTCATGAATGTTCACGGTCTGCATAGTGTTCTCCTGCAAGAGAAACTTAGTCTAGCTTAGTCTGTTCAGATCCGCAAGGTTACGTAGATGCCAGATCCTCCGCGCATTCGCTAGACATAAGCGGATTTATGTCTAAACTTTGTCGATTGAAATTACATCTATAACGTATTACGTAGTAATATATATAAATTCAACGACGCTTTTTGCCGATGGCCGCCGCCGACCTCGATCTGACCGACACCGCCTTGCAGGCTGACCTGACCGAACTACGCAGCCGTTTTCCCGAAACCCGCGCGCTGTACCGCGAGGTCTGCGGCCTGCTGTTCTTCCGTTACGGTGTCACGCCCACCGCCAACAAGCTCTACAGCTTGGTCCGCAAGGGCAGCATGGGCACGCCCGCCGAGGTGCTGCAGGCGTTCTGGCAGGAACTGCGCGGGCGCACGCGCGTGACCATCGACCATCCGGACCTGCCGGACCCCCTCAAGCAGATCGCCGCCGAGGCGGTGCAGACCATCTGGCAGTCGGCCAACGAGGCCGCCACGGCGGAACTCGCCACGCTGCGTGCCGAAGCGCGTGACGCAGCGAATGCCGCGGAATCGGAACGCGATGCCGCGCGCGCCGAGACCGCGGTCGCGCGCGAAGACGCGCTGGCGCTCTCGGCGCAGCTGGGCGAGGCGCGCCAGGCGCACGACGCCGTGCAGGCCGAACTGGCGGCCGAGCGCCAGGCGCACGCCGCGACGCGGGCGCGTTGGGAAGCGGGGCGGGGGGAACTGGAGGCGGCGGGGCGCCAGCTGGCGGAACTGCGCACCCAATTCTCGACGGAGCTGGAGCGGGCGCGCGAGGCGGTGACGCTCGCGCAGGAACGCGCCGAAGCCAGCGAGCGGCGCAGCTTGCGCGAACTGGACCAGGAGCGCACCGCGCGCCAGAAGAGCGAGCGCACGGCCGAAGACCTGCGCGGCGAACTGGCGGTGGCACGCAGCGAGGCGCGCGATGCGGCGGTGGCGCAGGCGGAGGGCCGCACGAAGCTGGAAGCACAGGCCGCGGCGCTGGCCGAGCGGCTCGCGGCCACCGAGCAGGCGCAGCGCCGGGCGGAGCGGGCCGAAGCGGAAGCCGCGCTCGCGCGCCAGTTGCTGGCCACCTTGCGCGTCGCGCCGCGCGAACGCGAAGGGGGCCGGCGGCGCAAGGCAGCCAGTTCGGCGGCGACCGTGCCGGAAGAACAAGGCGACGGTCAGGAGGGTCGGCCGGAATTCGCGAAATTTTCGCCAAATATGGCTTAACACATTGATCTAAAAGAGGAATTCGGTTCCATGCGCGCTCCTCGAACGCTGCATCGCTAAATCAAGCGCCACGGGAACCGCATGCTGATCGTCTCAAATCGGTCCGTCTCGACCGATATAGGGATGTCGCCAACCGTGGCTTGAATGACCGCTGGTCGCTCATCGCCGGACACCCAGCGAACTGAGGCCGATGCCCGTAAATCGGAGGCCATTGCGGACATGACTGATCCAGTCGACCGCTCTAACTTCAGAAAAAAGGACTCTGTGATGGCTTTCGCCGACACAGGGCTTACCGCAGCAAATCACTCAGTGGTGCTGGGGCTCCAGAAAGCCTGGCTGACAGCACTGGACGCTGCCAGTCTCGCAACAACGTGATCGAGCTTCTCCCCGTCGACTGAGGTCGCCATCAGCACGGCTTCGATCTCCACGTCGTCGGTACCAAAGGCGTGAACCACCAAGTCGCGGGTGGGATGATTGCTGTCCTCCAGGGCCTCATCCAACAAGCGCATTGCCTCTTTCTGGCGCTCCCGCGGAGCGATGACATAGACGGTATTAGTGACCTCCACGGCGGGCGTATCGATGGGCTGACGGTTGATACGGTCGACCACGGGGCGCAGCAGCGTATTTGCAGCCAGCACGAATAGACACCCGACTGTAGCCTCCGGAAGCAGGTCCGCGCCGGCACACGCACCTATGGCTGCCGAGCCCCACAAGGTGGCAGCGGTATTGAGGCCGCGCACATTCCCTTCTTCTCGCATGATCACGCCCGCGCCAAGGAAGCCGATTCCCGAGACCACGTAGGCGACGACACGCACGGCACCATCGTGCCCGGCCAGCCGGTTGGCCATATCTACAAAAATGGCAGCGCCGACAGCCACCAGCACATTGGTGCGTAGGCCGGCGGTACGTTGGCGGTACTGTCGTTCGTAACCGATTATCGCACCCAGCACGAATGCCGCGGCCACGCTGATACTGGTATCGAGCAGGGAATCCAGATTGATGTTTTGGATGGCTTCAATGGTCATGTTTCGAACTGGTCAGAGTCGGGCTCAGAGTGGGCAGCCTCAGCTTGAGGACAGCCAAATTGCATTAGCTTTCAAGCGAAAACCGCTCCGTATGGTCATCGCACGAGAAGATCTCAGCATAACGTCCCCATTCAATGATCGCCTCCAGCGTCTGCTTAGCCAGCTCATCGCTCAGAAAATCCTCTAACTTTTGCTCGAACCGGACGCGCGGGGCTTGCTGATCCTTTCGCTCAGCCAACACAGTTCGGATATAGCCGGCCATTGGTACGCGCCGCACCAGGTGTTCGGCGAACAGGGCTTTACGCTCCTGTGTACCATGCTCATTGAAGAGCAAGCCCGCTACGGTCAGGACAATATCGCCCTCGCGCAGCTCGGCGAAGCCGAGGTGCCCGAGGATCTCGGCGACGGGGAAGAGATCGTCCACTTCCAGGTGCATCGTGGCTGCGATTTCTGGCAGGTCAGCTTGGCCCCGATAGGGCTCAGCGGCTACCGTCTCGATCAGGCCCGCCATCAGATTGGTTGAAACCGGCTGCAAAGGGCTGCCGATGTCCAGGCCGTTTCTTGGCGCGGCACCCTTTGTCGGGCGGGCCGTCATCTTGGCGTAGATCTCGTCGACCAGTTCGCGGAATGCCGGCTCGAGGCGGTCACGCCGATGCTTGAAGGGTACTTGAAACTCAGCAACGACAGATCCCGGGTTGGACGAAAGCAGCAGAATGCGGTCGCACATGAACACCGCCTCCTCGATGTTGTGGGTCACGATCAGCATCGACTTGATCGGCAACATGCGCTCGGTCCACAGATCGAGCAGATCGGTACGCAAGGTCTCTGCTGTCAGCACGTCGAGCGCCGAGAATGGCTCATCCATCAGCAACAAGGTCGGATTGACAACGAGGGCCCGGGCAAAGCCGACACGCTGGCGCATACCGCCCGATAATTCGCGGGGGAACGCGTTCTCGAAGCCATCCAGGCCAATCAGGTCGATGGCTGCAAGCGCGCGCTCACGCCGCTCCGCCGGCGGCACGCCAAGCGCTTCCAGGCCGGCTTCAACATTGTCGAGGACGGTGAGCCACGGAAATAGCGCAAAGGTCTGGAAGACCATAGCGACACCTTCTGCTGGGCCTTTGATCGGTGAGCCGCAGTAGTCAAGCTGGCCGGACGTGGGCGAAATCAGGCCGGCAATCATGCGCAGCAATGTGGACTTGCCCGAGCCGGACCGACCAAGCAGGCCGACGATTTCGCCTTCGCGCAGTTTTAGGTTCACGCCGTCCAGCACCAGTCGCTTGCCCTGATCGCGGCCGTAGCCGTGGCTCAGGTCGCGAACGGTCAGGATGTTCTGGGTAGGGGTCAGGATTTCGTTTTGCATTATGTTTGCCCTCTCAGTTCATGCGCAGCTTGCTTTCGGCGATGGCGTACAGCGGACGCCACAGAAAACGGTTGAAACAGACCACCATGATCGACATGACAGCGATACCAAGGACGATTTTGGGATAGTCTCCAGCGGCGGTGGACTGGGCGATATAGGCGCCAAGGCCATGCGCCGACAGGCTGGTTGAGCCCCATGACACGGCCTCGGACACAATGCTCGCGTTCCACGCGCCGCCCGACGCGGTGATGGCGCCAGTCACGTAGTAGGGAAAAATCCCGGGCAGCATGATCTGCCTCCACCACTGCCAGCCACGAATGCGGAAGTTCGTGGCCGCTTCGCGGAAGTCGTTCGGAAATGCGGTGGCCCCGGCGATGACATTGAAGAGGATGTACCACTGCACTCCCAAAACGATCAGCGGACTCAGCCAGATGTCTGGGTTTAGATGGAAATGGACAATGCCGAACACAAATACCGGGAACAGCAGGTTGGCCGGGAAGGCGGCCAGGAACTGCGCCAGTGGCTGGATTTTTTCGGCAAGCCGGGGCCGCAGCCCAATCATGACCCCAACCGGCACCCAGATCAGGGAGGTGAGGACGATCAACACCAGCACGCGCAACAGTGTCAGCAGCCCCAGCCCAATGACTTTCACAACTTCGTCCAATCCGGCTTCAGTGTGCACATAGCTGACCGTCCGCCACAGCAGATAACCGGCAAGCACTGCCACAAGAAGGCTCCAGACCACGTCAACGACGCGGGCCAGGCCAGCCCGCTGGGGGCCTGAGGCCGCGGGCAGTTGCACCGCGAAGCGGGCCCGCGCCAGCTTGCGCAGCAGGCGGCCGAAGGTACGCAGCAAACTCTGGATCAAGTGGGTACGATGCACCAGGTTCAACACCCAGGACTGCGGCGCGGTTTGCGCGCTCGTGCTTTCCAGTCGGAAGCGATCTGCCCAGGCCACCATCGGACGAAACAGAAACTGGTCGTACAGGACGATCACTGCGATCATGGCCAGGATGACCCAACCCACCGCTGCCATATTGCTGTCGGCAATGGCCGTGGCCAGGAAGGCGCCGACCCCAGGCAGGGTGATTGACTTGTCGCCGACCGTAATGGCTTCCGAGGCGACAACAAAGAACCAGCCGCCCGACATGCTCATCATCATGTTCCAGATCAGCCCCGGCATGGCAAACGGCACCTCCAGCTTCCAGAATTTCTGCCAGGGCGTTAGGCGCATGCTGTTCGACACTTCGATCAAGTCAGGCGGTAGCGTGCGCAATGACTGGTAGAAGCTGAATGTCATGTTCCAAGCCTGGCTGGTGAAAATCGCAAAGATGGCCGCCAACTCGGCGCCAAGCATGCGGCCCGGAAAGAGCGCAAGGAAAAAGACCACGGTGAAGGAGATATAGCCTAGCACCGGCACCGACTGCAGGATGTCGAGCATGGGGACCAGTACCTTCTCCGCCCGGCGGCTCTTGGCTGCCAGCGTGCCATACGTGAAGGTGAACAGCAGCGACGCCGCCAGCGCGGCCAGCATACGCAGCGTGGTCCGCAGGGCGTACTCGGGCAGCATGGCAGGATCTAGCGAAATTGCCTCGGCGCTGGGTCCGGCAAGCGGTGCCAGTGTTTCACGGATGCCTGACGCGGCCACTACCAGCAGGCCGATAATCAGTGGTAGGGCAATGAAATCCCAGCGGTTCGGCAGCAGACGCCGAGCCGTACCTGGGAGTTGCGGCATGAATTCGTTTGCCATGGGGCTTCCTTGGCCGACAGCATGGTTAAACGGAAGCCCACGAAGCGTGTGCTGGCAGCTTGGTCAGAACAGGTTCGCGAGCCATTGGATTCACTACCCTGGCCGGGTCGCCAGCGGCTACGGGTAGTTGGCAGGCGCAGCACAGCGACTAGAGGCGTCATCCATAATGGCTCCTCCTGTTCACTGGGATACTATCGCTCTGCGCCTCAGAACTCGGCGTGGAACCGGACGCCATAGAATGTTGCCGGCCCCCGGTCCCGGTTGTAGCCCGGGTTGCGGATGTATTGAAAATTCGGACTGACGCTGAAGTACTTCAACAACGCCAGGCTGTAATAGATCTCGAGCACTTGTTCCGGTCCATAGCGCAATGCGCCATCGCCGAGGAACGCTCCCAGACCGCCGGCGGCCAGGTAGTCCCGGTGCGGTGATCGCAGCATGTTGACGGCCATCGCCACCCCGAGTTCGTCATTGGGCCGTCCCCAGGACGTGCCTTTGAGCGTGCCGCCGCCGGCAATTTGCTTGCCGATCTCGGTAAAGGCGTAGGTTTCCGTCTTGTCGTCCGACATATTGGCGCGGAAGAACACGCCCAGCGAATCATTGACCTCCTGCAGCAACGTAATGCCCACGCCCACCTTGGCATGTTCCGCGCGCACGTCGGCAACATCGGGCGTCACGTTGTTGGCCTGCCCGAATGCGATGGCATCGCTGAACTTGCCCATCTTCGCTTTATTGCGCCAGAGCAGCAGGCGCGCCGCTCCGGGACGGCCAGCGAGGGTATAGCGCTTTTCAAGCTCCAGGATGTCGCCGTAGTGCTCAAACATCCGTGTGTCGAGCTTCAGTCCGTTGGATTCGAGCGGTTGCAGGAAATGACCAAAGCGCGCCGACCAGCCATCGCCCACGTACTCTAGCGACACGCCCCAGTTGTAGCCGCGCGCATCGGCGGGATAGTCGAACGAGCCATGTGTCAGCGATGACCAGTTCATGAACTGGGTGCGCGGGTCGGAGCCGTAGGGGTTCAGGTCGAAGACGTCGAGCACGCCGAAGTTGCCAGCGGTCAGCACGACGCGCTGTTTGTCGACGGTTCGCGCAAACTGGTTGAAGTCGGCATCAAGCTTCTCCTCGCCACCACCCAGGCCCCAGGTCTGGCGCACGAAGGCGCGGGCCCGGTAGAACGTAGGATTGGTGCCCGACGATTTGGCCAGTTCCCCGTTGGTCAGGCCTCCGAGACCATGCAGGCCAGAGAAGGGCACACCCTGCGAGACTTCAGGATTGAAGTGAAACTCTGCCCCTTGCCATAGGCGCAGGCCCAGGTCGAGCGTGCTGGTGAACGAATAACTCTTGGCCCGTTCCGTGCCGAGGCTGTGCTCGCCGGAATAGGCCGCGCCAAACGAAGGCTTGCGCTGCCAGATGTAGGTGGCTTGCCCGTGGAAGGCAAAACGGTCCTCCATCGGATCTGCCGTCGCATTGCCGGGGGCAGCGCCGGAAGCCGGCTGGCTTTCACCGGCGTTCTGGGCATGCGCCGGTGCGAGACCAATGGCTAGGAGCACCACGGTCAGCGCCGCGAGCGTGCGGGCCGACCAACGAGTGCCCTTCAAAAGGGTGAGGGCGGAGAAGGCAAACTGAAAACAGGTAATGAACGACATGAGACCTCCCTCACGCGCTTCTATGGCGCGTGTAGGCTCGGGGCGACTACCCGAGAGGGCCAAAGAGTGAGCGCAAACGTCACCCGCATCTGCCTACTCGGTAGATCGCTAACAAGAAAAATCGGGAGGTGGCCACACAGGAGAATCTGCATGGTTGCCACTACCCGCCGGTAACGGCTAGGCAGTGGCGAGATGTCGCCTTGACTGACTAGCCGTTCAGTGATCGGCGTGGCGCCGACTAGAACAACAGTCCATGGGGAGAACCCTTAGTGATGACCGGGCGCAGCATACCAAAATGTTTCATGGGACCGCAATGGATTTTCGGAGGCCCATAGAGGCGACTGCGGTGTTTCTGCGACACGTGGTTTTCGTCGGCGGAACCGTCAAAATGCGCCTCACCCGGCGGCGGACCAAATCAGTCACTGACTCTCTCGATGCCGGCGCCTACGCGACGCCAGCGGAAACCCCGGCTAGGCCTTGGCTAGGCCGATCCATTCGAGGCCGATGGAAAGGGCCGAGCGCCTCACAAATGACAGGGGCGATCAGCGCCTACTGTGGCAAAGCGGGCGTGGTGGATGGTTGACACTGTTGCTCGCCCACGGTGTGCGCATGCCGCCGATCGTCCTCGGCGTGCAGGTAGATGCCAGTCGTCTCAATCGAGGCATGCCGCAGGTTCTTCTGGATAAAACGGATATCGGTGCCGGCGTCGGCCTGGTGCGAAGCCGCAGAATGGCGCAGCCAGTGCGTCGAGGCACGCGTCAGCGTCACCGCGCCGGCCGGATCGCTCGCCTCCAACACGGCGGCCGCCCGCCGGAACACCTCCTTCGCGATCAGATAGACCGCCGTCGGCGTGAGGTGCCGCTGCGCGTCGCCGGCGACGCTCAGAATGGCCGGGCTCAGCTCACCGGGCGCGGGCATCGGCGGCAGGCCGTGGAACGCGCGATAGCGAGCAAACTCGGCCATCAACGCGTCGCTCACTGGTACCTCGCCCTCGGCGCCACCCTTGCCGACAACGTACAGCCACCAGCGCCCCCGCCGCTGGACGAAGTCGGCTGCCCTCGCGCGGGCGGCTTCGCTCGCGCGCAGCGCTGTATGGTAGAGAAAGCGCATCACCCAGCGGCTGCGCTCGTAATGCTGGCACTCGCGCGGCGTGCCCTGCGGCCAGCCCTCCATCGACGCGAGCACCACCTGCCACAGCGCATGATCGAGATAACGCTCGACGCGTCGAGCGCGCGAGCCACGCGTTGAGCGGCTGCGGCGCAGGGCAAGCGGATTGCCCGCGAGGTAGCCGGCCGCGACAAGGTAGTCGAGCAGTCCGGAAAGGATGCCGAGCGCCTGACGGCGGCTGCGCTCGGACAGCGGCCCATCGAAAAGCCGCCGCGCGCCGCCGCGGCGCGGCAGGGCCGGGTCGGTCCAGTCGGCCGTCGGCGCGGCCAGAAACTGCTCATAAAGCAGGAAATCCTCGCGCGTGAGGCTCGACATCGGCTTGCCCAGCGTGCGTGTTGCCCAGACGAGCAGCCGCACCACTTCCTTTCGGTAGCTGCGCAGGGTGTGCGGCGAACTGGCGTACTCGGCAAGCCACAAGCGTACGGCCTCAAGGTCGGTATCGGCCGTGACCTGCCGGTTGGCGGCGCGCGCCCGGTTAGTGCCGTCACGGCCGTCCAGTGCAGAGGGCAATACGATCGGCAGGACTGATTCGTGTGCTGGAGCGGGCAAGTTCATGGACTGACACGATTTTGCGGCGGGGTTCCGCATCGTACACCTACGAAGCTTACGATTATGCGCGTTATCGTAAATTTCTGGCGCTTGTGATTACGTATATAACGTAATACGATCATATGCATTATTCAGAATCCAGAAATTCCACCTCTCAGCCGCTTCCGCCCATGAGCCGTATCAGCGATACCCGTCTACGCACCCGTGAAGCAGCCGCGCGCCTGGTTGCCGCGGGCCGACACCCGCATGAGCTCACCGTCGACCTGATCTACGCCGAGATTCGCCAGGGCAGCCGCACCACCATCAATGACGAGCTGAAGCTGTGGAAGGACGAGCAGGCGCGCAACGACGCGCTCTCTGCCGCATTGCCGCCAGCCGTCGCCAACGCCATGCTGTCTGTCTGGGCGTTGGCCGTCGCGCAGGGAGAACAGGTCTTTGCGCAGCGCAGCGGGGAGTTTGAGGCCGAAGCGGCCGCCGCAACCACGCGCGCCGAATCGCTGCAGGTCGCCAATGCGGGATTGCAGGCGGAAGTACAAACGCTTCGCACTCAGGTTGACGACCTGCAGGCGCGGCTCGCCACCGCGCTTGCCGATCACGCCAGGGGCCAGACCCAGCTGGACGCAGCCATCCGCCAGGCCGAAGCAGCCGTGGCTGAGCGCGATGCCGTGCGCGCGCAATCGGACCAGGCCCTGCACGAAGCGCAGTCCACCCATGCCCGCGAACTGGAAGCTGTGCGGGCTGCCCGCGCCGAACACGAGGCCGCCCTGCGGGCGGAGGTCGACCAGGCCACCGCCCGGCTCGAAGGCGTGCAGAAGCTCGTCATGCTGCAGACCGACGAAGCGCGCGAAGCCCAGCGTCGCGCGGAAGCGGCCGTTTCGAAGACCCGGCAACGAAACGAGCAACTTGTGGCCGACGGGCAGCGTCTCTCCGCCGACGCTGCTGAACAGCGGCGGCTGGCCGAACGGCATGAAAAACAGCTCGCCGGTGTCATGGAAGAAACGCGCGAACTGCGGCGCGAGCGCGATTCCCTGACCCAGCAGGTAGCCCTGTTGCAGGGCCAGCTCAAGGGCCGCGACGAATCCGCGCCAGCGCGTACAGCCAGACGTCGCGCCAGTTGAGCCAAACAGCGAACAACGGCTTTCGGAGTACCGCGGAGTGCCTCAGCGCCCGCGCTACAATCGGGCCTTCGGTCCTCGCCTGGCGGCGCTGGACCGATGCAGTGCCATGAGCAACCGCCCGACAGGAAACCGAGCCTCATGAACACGAACGAACCGCAAACACCGGCCTGGCAGCCGATCGCTGCGCTGCCGGTCATTCTTGATCTCGCCGGCGCGCAGATTGAAGAGGTACAGGCTACCTTCGACGCTCTGACCCGGTGCCGGTCGCGACCCCATGTGCTTGACGACGCCACCCTGGCCCGGACGCGCCAGGTCTACGGCGAGCAACGGGATTTTCTGCCGATCCAGCGCGAGCAGGTTACACGGTGGCGATCCGGGCCGCTCACACCGCAGGAGCGCGAAGAACTTGCTCATCTGAGCGCGCGGATCGAGCGGCTGGCGGCGCTGCTCGACGATATTCTCGCGCTGACAGACGAGCTGTCGCACGGCACGATCGACCGGATCCTGGGCATGAGCGATGCGGACCTTGCCGCTGCGGTGTTATCGGGCTCGCTCAGATTGCCGCAACGCTGACACGCGGAAAATGCTGCAACGGTACCGGCTGGCTCGATTCGCGCGGCACCTATGAACCAGATTTCCGAAACCGCGTACCCGTTACTGCCAGCGGAGATTGCGGCAGACGAGTTGCGGGCAGTCTTCACGCCCAGCGCCGCCGAAATCCGCTTCGTGTACGGCCAGTTCCGGCAGGCGCCAACACGCGTGCTGATTCTGACGCAGCTCAAACTGCTCCAGCGTCTGGGATACATGCCGCCAATGTCAGACGTGCCGCCCGAAATCGTCGACCATATTTGCTCGGTGCTCAAGGTCCGATCGCCGCCCCGCGCAACGATCAAGCGCTATGACAGGTCGGGCAGCAAGTCTCGGCACCAGAAGGTACTGCGCGAATTTGTCGGCATCCGCGTTGTTGACGCGCTGACCCATGAATGGCTTGCTGTCGTGGCGGACATCGCCGCGCGCACGAAGGCAGAGTTGCCGGACATCGTCAACGTGCTGCTTGAGGAACTCATCAGGCAGCGCTACGAACTGCCGCCGCTGGCCACACTCTCGCGCATTGCTGCTTCCGCCCGCAGCCGGCTTCACGAGGCCATCTACCAGGCCTACTCGGAGGCGCTGGACGAGCCGCTCAGAGCCCGCCTCGACGCTCTCTTCATCAACCGGGCGGGACGCACGCCCTGGGACGAACTGAAGCGGGAACCAAAACGGCCAAGGCCGCGCGAGGTGGCAAGCTTCCTCAAGCACATCCAGGCCATAACCGAGTTGGCCGACGGCTTGCCGCCCCCGCCGGACATTCTTTCAGTCCCCAAGCGCATGCAGCTCGTCCTGGAAGCACGAGCCCTCGACATCCATGAGATGCGCGTGCTCAAGCCGGCGAAGCGCTACACGCTTGCCGTGCTGTTCATCCTCGCGCAGCTGCAGAAGGCACTTGATGACGTCGCGGAAATCTTCATCAAGACGGTCCGCAACCTGGAAGGCACGGCGGATCTGCGCATGAAACAGTATCGGCTCGCACACGCTGACGAACTCGAATCGCTTGTCAGTCAGTTTCGCGATGTGCTCCACATCCTGCAAGACGATGAGGCTCCAGCCGCCGAGCGCATCGCGCGCATGAGGGCATCCCTCAATGACGATCCCAGCAGTGCCCTGAACCGATGCAACGAGCACATCGCATATACCGGCAATCACGCCATCCCGTTTTTGCTGGCCCCATACAGGAATCTGCGGTCGCTGCTGTTCCAATTCCTCGACATCCTGTCGCTGCGCTCTAGCTCGCAGGACGATACCCTGCTCGACGCGCTCGCTTGGATCCAGCCATACCGGGCGTCACGTCGCGAATACCTGCTGCTGGGCGACGCGGACCTCGCCGAGCTGCCGCTCGACTGGATCCCGGAAAAGTGGGAGAAATTTGTCTTCCCGGACGGGCGGTCCGCTCGACTGCTGCACCGGAAATATTTCGAGTTGTGCGTGTTCAGCCAGCTCAGACGTGAACTGAACTCCGGCGACGTTTATGTCGAGCACAGCGACCAGTATGACGATCCCCGTGAACACCAGATATCGTGGGAGGAGTTCCGCGAGGAACTGCCGCGCTATGCCGAATTCGTCGACTTCCCGGTCGATGGCCGGGCCTTCGTCCAGCAACTGAAGGACAAACTCAGCGCATTGGCAGACGAGGTCGACGCTACCTTTCCGGAGAACGACTACGTCGAGATTGGCGACCAGGGTCTGATTCTCCACAAGCTCGAGAAGAAGCCCGACCCGCCAAACAAGATGTTGATCGACCAGGCCATCACGGCGTCGATGCGGCCGGTGAGCATCCTTGACATCCTGACCGAAACCGAACAGTGGCTCGATTTACACCGACTGTTTGGCCCATTATCCGGCTTCGAGGCAAAGATCGACGAGCCGCGCAAACGCTTCATCACAACGCTGTTCTGCTATGGGTGTAACCTCGGACCGGCACAGACCGCGCGCTCGGTAAAGAACCTCAGCCGCAAGCAGCTTGCCTGGCTGAATCTGCGCCACGTGACCGAGGAGCGCCTGGACAAGGCCATCGTCAGGGTCATCAACGCATACAACCAGTTTGCGCTGCCGAAGTTCTGGGGCTCCGGCAGCCGGGTTTCGGCCGACGGCACGAAATGGAATCTCTATGAGCAGAATCTGCTATCCGAATATCACATCCGGTACGGCGGCTATGGCGGTATCGGCTACTACCACGTGTCGGACAAGTACATCGCGCTGTTCAGCCACTTCATCCCGTGCGGCGTGCATGAAGCCGTCTACATCCTCGACGGGCTGATCAAGAATACCTCCGATGTGCAGCCGGACACGGTTCACGGCGATACGCAGGCGCAGAGCGCGCCGGTCTTCGCACTCGCACACCTGCTCGGCATCAAGCTGATGCCCCGCATTCGCGACATCAAGGAGCTGCGCTTCTACAAGGCGGACCGGCGCCGTCGCTACAGGAACATCGAGCCACTGTTCCGCGGCAACGTCGACTGGGCCCTGATCGAAAGGCATTTTCCGGACATGCTGCGCGTTGCCATCTCGATCAAGGCCGGCCGTATGACGCCATCGACGATCCTGCGCCGCCTCGGCTCCGAGAGTGTCAAGAACAAGCTGTATTTCGCGTTCCGCGAGCTCGGCCGGGTGATCCGCACCCTGTTCCTGCTGCGCTATATCAACGACCCGGAAATGCGCCGGACGATCCATGCCGCGACGAACAAGAGCGAGCAGTTCAACGATTTCGCGAAATGGCTGATGTCCGGCGGCGACGTCATCGCGGAAAACGTCCGGCACGAGCAGCGCAAAGTCATCAAGTACAACCAACTCGTCGCGAACATGGTCATCCTCTACAACGTGCAGTGGATGTCGCGCAAACTGAAGGAGCTGCAAGTGAAGGGCCATCCCGTCGACGCCGAGGTGCTCCAGGCGCTGTCGCCTTACCGGAAGGACCACATCAACCGGCTCGGGTCCTATTTGGTGGATCTCCAGCGGAAGGTGCCGCCGCTCGATACGTCGATCGATTTCGTTTTCGGATCGGCGGCGTAGTGGGAGGTTGGCAAGAATGCCCGCGACTTCCGCGAGCGCGGCGCGCCATCGTCGTGCGAGACAGCGCCATCGACGCATGTCGAAGGCTTACCCGTCGTGACCCGCTCCTGCAAGCGGGCAACTGACGCAGACTCTTGGAAAACCACCGACCTGAACACCGTGACGAATCGGCTCGACCTCTTCGAACACAGCCGCGACGTCATGCTACGCAATGACGTGCTGGCGGCGCTTGAGCAACGCGACCACCGGCGGACGTGAGGCGCCGCTTCGGCTGACCTCGGAATATCCGATCGACGCGCTCGCGCCGACCATCGAGATACTGGTCGACATGCCCTCGCTCATGCTCGACATGCTGAGCCTGGAACGCGAAGGCCGGCAGCATGAACTCCTCGAACGACGAAAGACCTTCCGCGACCTGCACCCGGGGCTCTTCAGTGCCTACATCCGTATGCGATAGCGGCAGTCACGCCAAGTGTTGCCCACACAACCGTGGCTGGCTCGACGCAGAGACATTTTTTCTTTACGGATCAGATAGTTAAGCCAACTTTGGCGAAAATTTCACGAATCCCGGCCGACCCTCGTATACCATCACCATCCTCGTGGTCACTGAACCCCCACGGTCGTTCATTGCTGCCCGTCGGACCAAATCAAACCACGTTTAGCCGTGTGGCATCCCCAGTCGGAAGCGGTCCCGGGCACCGACTTCCGGTCAATGCATGTGTGTCTGCGTCAACCACGACGCCTTGGACCGCTCTGACCTTTGGGCCGTGCTTTTGACTTTTTCTTTGACTTTGTCATCGGCCCATGACGCCAACGAAGAAAGGCGGCAAAGGCGCCGAATAGCAATAGCAGCCCGACCGTCAAGACACCGATGGTGACCGCTACCTCATTGGAAACGTGATTGTGGTTCATGGGACGCTATTCCCCTTGCGAAGCGGCAAAACGCACAGGTCGACCCTCAATCCAAGACGCTTCCGAGGGCCATTTCGCGAAGCAACTCGCCTTTTGATCCGTATAACGCTTTAAATCAAAAGGCGATCGGCGTCACCATTGCTCCGTGCCCGCCTCAGCGCACCCCGGTGAACCCGTGGTGGTGGAAGGTTGGGCGCGCGTGACAGAATATTCTGAAGCCGGGCCCGGATGCCGGAACCCGGCTTAGTCACGGCCAGATCAGGCCGGCTGTCTGCCAGGCACTTCGACCACGGCCGCCTCCTCTTCATCGCGGCGATGGACATAGCGATAGAGGGCCGGCAGGACCAGCAGGGTCAGTGCCGTGGAAGACAGGATGCCGCCGATCACCACGGTGGCCAGCGGCCGCTGCACCTCCGCCCCCGTTCCCGTCGCGATTGCCATGGGCACGAAGCCCAGCGAAGCTACCAGCGCCGTCATCAGCACCGGGCGCAGGCGCGTGATGGCACCGACCCGCACCGCCTCGTCCAGCTCCCGGCCTTCCTCGCGCAGCGTGCGGATGAAGGAGAGCATCACCAGGCCATTGAGCACCGCCACGCCGGACAGGGCGATGAAGCCCACTGCCGCCGAGATAGATAGCGGAATCCCGCGCAGCCATAGCGACAGGATGCCGCCGGTCAGCGCGAACGGAATGCCCGTGAAGACGAGCAGGCCGTCCTTGAGATTGCCGAACATCGTAAACAGCAGCAGGAAGACCAGCAGCAGCGCGACCGGCACCACGACCTTCAGCCGCGACGTGGCGGACTGAAGTTGCTCGAAGGTGCCACCCCACGTGGTCCAGTAGCCGGCAGGGATCTGCACCTGCGATGCGATCTTGTCTTCCGCCTCGGCGACGAAAGAGCCGATATCACGTCCGCGTACGTTGGCGCTGATCACCACACGCCGCTTGCCGTTCTCGCGACTGATCTGGTTCGGACCCGGTGCCATGTCAAAGCTTGCCAGCTCGCCGAGTGGCACGTAAGAAGTGGCCTGCGAGGCGACCTCCTTGGGCAACGGCACCGGCAGGCGCTTGAGTGCCTCGATGTCCTGCCGCACCTCGTCTGGCAGCCGGACCAGGATATCGAAGCGGCGGTCCCCTTCGAACAGCAGTCCGGCTTCCCGGCCGCCGATGGCGGTGGAGATCGTCTCCTGCACTTCCGACAGGCTGATGCCATAGCGCGATACCTTCTGGCGGTCGATGTTGATGGTCAGCATCGGCAGGCCGGTAGTCTGCTCCACCTTGACCGATTCGGCGCCGGCCACGCCCTGCAGGGCCTTGGCGATGCCGGCTGCGGCCTTGTTCAACTGGTCCATGTCGTCGCCGAACAGCTTGACGGCCACGTCGCTGCGCACGCCGGAAAGCAGCTCGTTGAATCGCATCTGGATCGGCTGGGTGAACTCATAGTTGTTGCCCGGCACCTTGCTCACGATCTCCTGGATGGCGGCGAGCACCTCGGCCTGGCTGCGGCGCGGGCTCGGCCACTGGTCGGCCGGCTTGAGCATGACAAAGGTATCCGCGACGTTGGGCGGCATGGGATCGGTGGCAATCTCGGCCGTGCCGATCTTGGCGAAGACGCGCTCCACCTCGGGTACCTTCCGGATGTGCTTTTCCAGCTCGCCCTGCATTGCAACCGCCTGGCTCAGGCTGGTGCCGGGGATGCGCAGGGCATGCACGGCGATATCGCCCTCGTTGAGGTTCGGGATGAACTCCGTGCCAAGCCGGCTGGCCACGGCTACGGAGAACAGGACCAGGACCGCGGCGAAGACGGCGACGATCGACGTATTGCGCAGCGCGGCGTCCAGGGCCGGCTCATATTTCTTCCTGGCCCACGCCATCAGCCGGTTCTCCTTCTCGGAGATCCGGTCGCCCATGAAGAGCGCCACGGCCGCGGGAATGAAGGTGACCGACAGGATCATCGCTCCCAACAATGCCAGCACCACCGTGAAGGCCATCGGGTGGAACATCTTGCCTTCCACGCCGCTGAGCGCAAAGATGGGCAGGTACACGATCATGATGATCAGCTGACCGAAGATCAGGGCCCGGCGGGCTTCCTTCGATGCATTGAACACTTCGTGGAAACGTTCGGTCCGGGTCAGCGGCCTGCCATGCAGGGACTGGGCATGCGCCAGGCGCCGCACGCAGTTCTCGACGATGACGACGGCGCCGTCGACGATGATGCCGAAATCGAGCGCGCCCAGGCTCATCAGGTTGGCACTGACCTTGTAGCTCACCATGCCGGTAAAGGTGAACAGCATGGACAGCGGGATGACCAGGGCCGTGATGACGGCCGCCCGCATATTGCCGAGGAAGAGGAACAGCACCGCAATCACCAGGATGGCGCCTTCCAGCAGGTTCTTCTTCACCGTGGCAATGGCCTTGTCCACCAGCGTGGTCCGGTCGTACACCGGTACTGCCTTGACGCCGGCCGGCAGGGTCTTGTTGATCGCGGCGATCTTCTTGTCGACGGCCTGGGAGACCGCGCGGCTGTTCTCGCCGATCAGCATGAAGACCGTGCCCAACACCACTTCCTGGCCGTTCTCGGTCGCCGCACCGGTGCGTAGTTCCTTGCCGATGGCGACATCGGCCACATCCCGGATGCGAATCGGGATGCCTTTATTGGCACCGATGACCACATCACCGATATCCTCGATCGAGCGGACCTGGCCCGGCGCGCGCACCAGGTACTGCTCGCCGCGGCGCTCGATGTAGCCGGCGCCGACATTCATGTTGTTCTTGTCGAGCGCCGCCACCAGCTCGGCCAGGGACAGGCCGTAGCTCGACAACCGCTCCAGGCTGGGTGCTACCACGTACTCCTTGGCGTATCCACCGATGGTGTTGATCTCGGTGACGCCCGGCACGGTGCGCAGCTGCGGCTTGATGACCCAGTCCTGGATCTCGCGCAGGTCGGTAGGCGTATAGGGCTTGCCATCCGGTTTTTTTGCGCCCTCGGTGGCTTCGACCGTCCACATGTAGATCTCGCCGAGGCCGGTGGAAATCGGGCCCATCGTCGGTGTCAGGCCGACCGGCAGGGATTCGCGCGCTTCCTGGATGCGCTGGTTGACCAGCTGCCGCGCAAAGTAGATATCGGTGCCATCCTTGAAGATGACGGTGACCTGGGACAGGCCATAGCGCGACAGCGAGCGGGTCTGTTCCAGCCCGGGCAAGCCCGCCATCGCGGTCTCGATCGGGAAGGTGATGCGCTGCTCCGCCTCGAGCGGCGAATAACCGGGCGCGGCCGTGTTGACCTGTACCTGGACGTTGGTGATATCGGGTACGGCATCGATCGGCAGGCGGGTGTAGTTGTACACGCCCAGCGCGGCCATGCCGAGCACGACCAGCAGCACCAGCCAGCGCTGCTCAATGGCAAAGCGAATGATACGTTCGAACATGCTGGTCTCCGGTATCAGTGCGCGTGTTCCGCGCCCGCCTTGCCGAGTTCGGCCTTGAGCAGGAACGAGTTGGTCGCGGCGTACTTCATGCCGGCGCGCATGCCCTCTCGGATCTCGGTCCGTTTGCCGTCCGAGTGCCCGAGCTTGACCGGTTGCGGCAAGAATCCGCCCGGCACCGCCACGAACACGACGGGCTCATCGCGCACCGTCTGGATCGCTTCCGTAGTCACGGTCACCGGTGCTTCGGCGACGCCAGCCGTCAGCGAAACGGTTACGAACAGGCCGGGACGCCAGCCCATCTTGGGATTGTTCAGGGTCACGCGCGCGCGCGCCGTGCGGGTCTGCTCGCCCAGCAAGGCGCCGACATAGGAAACCTTGCCTTGCGCCTTCTCCTCGAAGGCCGTCGAAGAGATCGTCACCTGTTCGCCAACGCGGACATTGCCAAGGTCCTTGGGGGAGATGACAAACTCGGCCCACACCGTGCTCAGGTCCGAGATGGTGAAAACATTGGCGTCTTCCTTCACGGCCTCGCCCAACGCCAGATGCTTTTCCACGATCACGCCGTCGAACGGCGCGCGCAGCTCGAACCGGTTCAGGCCCTTGGACGCAGCCGAAGCGCCGATGGCACTCAGCTTCTGGCCGGCGTTACGCACCGCGATCTCCGCTTCCTGCAGCGCGGTCCTGGCCTGCAGGTAGTCCTGCTCGGCGGAAATCCGCTCTTCCCAGAGCTTCTTCTCACGCTGGTAGGTGGTCTTGGCCAGTGCAAGACGCTGCTGGGCCGCGAGCAGTTCGCTGCGCTGCTCGGAGAGCTGCGTGCTCGCGATCACGGCCAGCACTTCGCCCTTCTTCACGGTCTGGCCCAGGGATGCCGGCACGGCCTCGGCCACGCCCGCCAGGCGCGGCACCACGTGGGCGGTGCGGTCCTCGTTGAAGCGGATCTCGCCCGGGAACTGCAGGGTCGAGGCAATCTGCGCCGGGCCGGCTGCCTGGATCGCGACGTTCGATGACTTGAGCTGGCTCTCGCTCAGGCGAACGACATCCTCGTCCTTGTTGAGTGCGACGGTCAGCTGAGCACCAGCGGCGCGTACCACGATATCGGCCTGGAAGACATGGGGCTCGCCGATGGCGGTGGTACTTTCCAGATAGCCGTCCTTGGCGACGAACGCCAACGCTTCGGTCTCGCCCGTGGGACGCTTGAGTGTGCCCGTCGCCGCAAGGTCTTTTGCAGCGATAGCCTTGTCCTTGCGCGTGCCCCACAGCCGGAGGCGAGCGTCGTCGCCATCTTCGGCGAGGAGGGTTTCAATGGTCAGGTCCTTCTCGGTCTGCAACTGGCCGCCGTGAGGCCCCTTCGGGCCGGCTTCATGATGCTCTTCGTCGGCATGGCCCTCGGCGTGGTCGTGTCCTGCCTCCTTGCCGCCGTCGTGGTGTTCCGCGTCCGCGTGGCCCTTGGCCTCCGCATGGTCGCCATGGCTGTGCCCATGTTCGTCCGCGCCACTGCCGGACTGGCCGCTCGTCAACAGTACGCCTCCGGTTGCCAGCGCACCAATGACGACGATTGCCGCGATGATGGACTTTTGCTTGGTAGTAATTGACATGCTGCGGTAGTCCCTTTAGCGACCGAGGATGCGGTCAATGTTCGTGGCGGCCTCGTAGGTGCGGGCCAGTACGCCGAGATAACGGATGCGGGCCTGGAACAGGGTGCGTTGGGCGTCCAGTACGTCCAGGAAGTTGAACTTGCCGGCTTCGAATCCCTTGGTGGCCGCGTCGTACGCCTGCTGGGCCCCGGGCAACACGGTCGTCTTCAGCGCCTGGGCGGAAGCCCGTGACACCGACAGCTGGTTTGAAGCCTGTTGCAGGGCGTTGTTCAGGCGGATCTGGCTGGCAAGGTACTCGTCCTGCGCCTTGTCGGCGCGGCGGATGGCCTCGTAGAGATTGCCCTGGTTCCGGTCAAACAGCGGCAACGGGATGGCGACGCCAAGTACGGCCATGTTCCGGTTGGCTTCGTTGTCACGCTTGGCGCCGACACTGAGCGTCAGGTCCGGGTATTGGCGGCTGCGCTCGACCCCGACCAGTGCCTGTCGTCGGTCCAGTTCCAGCCGGTTTGCCAGCAGGGCCGGCGACCTTTCGAGTTCCGCGCGCAGCAAGTCCGGCGCCGGTCGCGTCGGCAGGGCATCGAGGTCACCGACCGCCTCCGTGAATTGCGGGCTGGCGTTCCCCCACAAGGTGGCAAGCGCCTGCCGTGCCGTCTGCAGTTCCGCGGTGGCCTCGGCGACTTCCAGTTCGGCGTTGGCCTGTTCGACACGCGCCTTGGTCTCATCGACTGGCGAGATCTTGCCCGCGGCCACACGCCGGGCAGCGGCCTGGGCACCCTTGGCGGCGATGTCCGCCGAGCCGGTCGCGAGCTTGACCCGCTCCTGCGCAATCAGGACACCGAAGAAGGCCGCGATGACCGATGCGCGCAGGTCGGCGCGGAGACTGCTCAACTGCGCCTGGGCGACGTCCCGCCCGCGTTCGGCGGCCGCAATTCGGGCCGAGCGCTTGCCGCCGAGTTCTAGCGGAATGTTGACCTGTCCGGTCGTGGTGCGCGTCGCCTTGCGCGTGTCTTCCATGACCGCGGCGATTTCCGGGTTGGGAATCACCCGCGACTGCATGATCGCGCCTTCGTTTGCGTCGACCTCCTTGGCCGCCGCGGACAGTGAGAAGTTGCCAGCTGCCGCCAGGGCGAGGGCGGTCTCGAGCGTCAGCGGCCCAGCGTCATCGCGCTGCGCTGCAACGGCACCGGTGGTGGCAGGCAGGGCCTGGCCGAGGGTAAGAGTAGGGCTGAGCGCGCATGCCGCCAGCCCGAGCTGCAGGAAAAGTCTTCGCATCGAATTGCACCACGGAAAGTACCAGGGGAATTCGGCGAGACGAGGATCGTCAGGAAGAGATCGTCTCGCCGGTCAGGCGAGACGGGGCCATTGGGGGCGGTCCGGCGCCCTGGCGTTGTGCGAGGTGAAATGCGCCTGCACGACGACTGGCGCCATTTCGACACGCTGCAGGGATTCCAGGCCAGGATTGGCGGCCCAGGCGAACGGCACGGATGCCATGTGGCAGACGCCACAGTCACTATGTATACCCGTTTTGTTCTGCTTTTCGACCTGTTCAAGGTCCGACTGGCCCTGGTGCTGATGCTCGTGGTGCCCGAAGTGCCAGATGCCCGGCACCGTTGCCTCATGCTGGCAATACGCTGCCGCACCGGCCCAGGCAAACTGGAACGGCAAGACAAGCATGAGGAAGATCAGGAACAACCGGCGCATCGGGGGAGCGGGCTTGGAGACGACGCAAGTTTACCCGAAAACCGCCCCGTCGCTTGTGACGACTTCATTACGTGTGTGTCAGAAAATGACGGCGCACGCCGCTCTGCAGGAGGCAGCCTGCCCTGCGCTCCGCCCCTTGGCAACTGGATCGCCCGTAAGCAAGAATGGGAAAACTTACCGGTGCTGGTCTAGTCGGGGCCGCCGATTCTGTCCACGAATGGCCTACCGCAGCGCCCACAAGGTAGGTGCGGTTCTTGCGTCCTGTTGAAAGGGAATCTGCTTTTCGATGGATCATTATCGCTAGTGGCAACCCGGCCAAGATCCGACCTCGGAATACCCTCGCCCTGCGAGTGGCTCGCGCAAAGACGGCAGGTGATTATGCAGTATGCCGGGTCCGTGATTTTGAAAACAACCGGTGAACGCGCAGAGGAGTGCAGGATGGGCACGGGGCACAATCATAGTCACGCGACGCGCAACGAGCGCGCCTTAAAGGTGGCGCTCGGTCTGACGTCGGCGTTTCTATTGACGGAACTCATCGGGGGCGTACTGACCCAGAGCCTGGCACTCATTTCAGACGCTGCCCACATGTTCACTGATGCAGCGGCGCTCGCAATCGGGCTGGCTGCGATTCAGATCGCCAAGCGTCCGGCGGATGCGCGAAGGACCTTTGGATACTATCGCTTCGAAATTCTGGCTGCAGCATTTAACGCCGTCATGCTGCTTGGCGTAGCACTGTACATTTTGTATGAAGCGTATCGCCGCCTGAGCGATCCTCCGGAAGTGCAATCTTTGGGGATGCTTGCGATTGCCACGGTAGGTCTCGTGATCAATCTAATCAGTATGCGCATGCTTTCTGCCGGAAAGGAGCAGAGTCTGAATATCAAGGGCGCCTACCTTGAGGTTTGGAGCGACTTGCTTGGTTCCCTCGGCGTCATTGCCGGCGCTCTGATTATTTGGCTGACCGGATGGGGATGGGTCGATTCGGCGGTCGCAGTGCTCATCGGACTCTGGGTGCTGCCAAGGACCTGGGTGCTCTTGAAATCGAGTCTCAACATTCTATTGGAAGGGGTTCCGGAAGATATCGAACTCGATGAAGTAAAACAAGTGCTGCTTTCAGTTCAAGGGGTGCACAGCCTTCACGATCTGCATATCTGGGCGCTATCGAGCGGGAAAATCAGTCTAACCGTCCACCTGGTGATTCCACCCGAAACTGATGTGGAACGCAAGATTCTACCTACCGTACGCGAGCTCCTTGCCGAGCGATTCGACATCACCCATATCGCGATCCAATGCGAGCCGACACCCTGTCCTCAGGCGGAAGCCTCGTTCCATTTGGTGGCCGCATCGGACGAGCACGCTGATGCCTCAATCAACAGTAATCACAGTGACCTTGGGCGCCCGCGGGCGGGACAAGCGCATCGAGAACTTTAGCGCCATGGCGGATGCCGTGATCGCGACTTGCGTCCTATGCGACACTCGGTGCTTATTTGGTTTTTGCAAATCTTCAGTAATCGCTTCCATCACCCGCGCAGGCTCGCCCGCCGACGCAAACAGCGGCGCGCTTGCATTTGGGAGAGTGGGCGTCCGCTCTGGCCGGTGCGAAGCCCTGCGAGGCTTTCCCGTTCAGTCGTCGCGCCGAGCAGTCCTGCCAAGTTCAAACCACTTTGGCGACGGACTGCTCCACTTGCTGAATTGCCATGAGAACGACGATGGCTCCTACACCGAGTGCCGACGACAGCCAAAGTGCCTTGGCGTCGAACGCATCAAGGCAAATGCCGAACAGCCATGGCGCCAATGCCTGGGCGACGCGCGCGGGGACCATCAATACACCTTGGCGGTGCCCGTAGCCGCTGGGTCCGAAGATGACCAAAGGCAGTGTTCCTTTAGCGATGGTCAGGATACCGTTGCCAGCGCCATGCAATACGCCGAACAATGCGGCCGCGGGTGCGCCTACGAGTCCAAAGGCCAACGCACCGATAGGGTGTAATGCTGCCGCTATGCGCGCGGAGAGCAAGGGATGGATCTTTCTCAGAAGCCCGAACTCAAGGATTCTTGCCCCGACCTGCGCAGGACCGATCAAGGCACCGACCATCACGGCCGTTGCCACAGTCGCGCCCCCGGCCTGCAGGAGGCGTGGCAAGTGTGCAGCCATCGCGGTGCTGATGAACCAGGTCGCCGCGAACACGAAAGCCAACGCATACGAAGCGAACCGCTGCTTGTCGCGCTCTGCCACGCTTGAAGGATCGCGCTTCGCCGGCACAACCTTATCTTGCTTCGCATCTTCGGAGACAAGTCTCTGCGGCGTGCTGGCATTCAGCAACAAGCCGAGTGTCAGGTGTAATCCCGCCCACGCAAGACATGCCCCGCGCCATCCGATGTGGGCTTCCATGAAGGTCGACAAGGGCCAACCGACCGTACTGGCAAGGCCTGCAATCAGCGTAATACCGGTGATGGCGCCCCGAGAGCGGTTGCCGTATAGGACCACAAGCGTGGCGAATGCGGCTTCATATAGCCCTGCGCCCATCCCCACACCCAGGACCAGCCAGGCAACAAAAAGGCCCATTGCGCCCTGTGCGAAGCCGAGCCCAGTCAGGCCGAGCGCAAACACAATGCTGGTGGCAACCAGCACAGAGCGGCCGCCCGACCGATCGATCATTCTGCCTGCATACGATCCAATTACTGCCGACACGATAAGCGCGGCGCCAAATGCTGCAAACACCGTCGAGGTGGAGACGCCGAGATCCGTCGCCATTGGCGTCGCCAGCATGGCCGGCAGGTAGTAGGTGGATCCCCACGCGAGTGTCTGGGCGATTCCCAGCCTCGCAATCACGCCGGTGCTCGGCTCCATAGCCATTCCTTGGCTTGTTACTCGACTTCGCCGCTGTCGGTATCGCTGACCTGAGCCTCCTGCTCCTGACTCATCGCGGCCGCAACGAGCGTCGTGGCAGTCGCCGGCGCCGCCTCCTTGCGCTCGCTGTAGCGGTCTGTCAGGTAGTCGCTGCGATCGCGCACGAGCAGCGTGAACTTGTATAGCTCCTCCATGACGTCGACCACGCGGTCATAGTAGGAGGATGACCTCATGCGGCCGTTCGCGTCGAACTCCTGGTACGCCTTGGCGACCGACGACTGGTTGGGGATCGTCACCATGCGCATCCAGCGCCCCAGCACGCGCAGAGCATTGACGGCATTGAAAGATTGCGAGCCACCGCAAACCTGCATCACAGCAAGCGTGCGTCCCTGGGTCGGGCGAATCCCGCCCATCTCCAGTGGCAGCCAGTCGATCTGGTTCTTGAAGATCGCGGTCAGCGTGCCATGCCGCTCGGGACTGCACCACACCTGGCCTTCGGACCACTCCGAGAGCTTGCGCAGTTCGGCCACCTTGGGATGGTCGGCAGGGACGCTGTCGCAGATCGGCAGGCCATGCGGGTCAAACACGCGAGTCTGCGCACCGAAGTGCTGCAGGATCCGTTCGGCTTCCTTAACGAGCAGGCGACTGTACGAGGTCTCGCGCAGTGAGCCGTAGAGCAACAGGATGCGCGGTGGGTGGGCATTGACGTGTGCCGGCTCCAGTTTGTGCAGGTCCGGGGTGTCGAGCACAGCCGGGAGGATGTTGGGCAGATCACTTGTCATGGCACCCTCCGTCCTTGCTCGTCGATCACGACCTCGCCATCTTCCTTGGTGAATGCGGCTTGTTGTGGCGAGGGCAGGATGTCGAGTACGACTTCCGAGGGCCGGCACAGCCGCACGCCCAGCTCGGTGATAACAAAGGGCCGGTTGATCAGGATCGGCTGGGCAAGCATCGCATCGAGCAACTGGTCATCCGTCAGCGCCGGATCGGACAGGCCCAGTTCGGCGTAGGGCGTGCCTTTCTCGCGGATGGCCTGGCGCACCGTGAGGCCGGCAAGCCGGATCATCTGCTGCAGCGTCTGCCGGTCCGGCGGCGTATTCAGATATTCGATGACATTCGGCTCGACGCCCGCATTGCGAATCATGGCCAGCGCATTGCGTGACGTACCGCACGCAGGGTTGTGATAGATCGTTACCGACATGCCAACTCCTTAATGTGCCTTCGCCTCATACCAGTGCTGGGACCGGTTGACGATGCTGACGACCAGCAGCATGACCGGCACCTCGATGAGCACCCCTACGACCGTGGCCAGCGCCGCTCCCGACTGGAAGCCAAAGAGGCTGATCGCGGTGGCGACCGCGAGTTCGAAGAAATTGCTGGCGCCGATCAGGCTGGACGGACCCGCCACGCAATGGGCCACGCCAAACTTGCGGTTCAGCAGGTAGGCCAGCCCCGAGTTGAAGAAGACCTGGATCAGGATCGGCACCGCGAGCAGCGCGATCACCAGCGGCTGGTCGATAATGGCCTTGTCCTGGAATGCAAACAAGAGAATCAGCGTAAGAAGCAGCGCGGTGATGGAGTAGGGCCCCAGTCGCTGCACGACACGCTGGAAGTAGGCAACGCCGTGGCCCAGCAACATCTTGCGCAGCAGTTGCGAGATGATGACCGGCACGACGATGTACAGGGCCACCGACGTGAGCAGGGTGTGCCAAGGGACAGTGATCGACGACAGGCCCAGCAGCAGCGCCACCACCGGCGCGAAGGCAACGACCATGATGGCGTCGTTCAGGGCGACCTGGGACAGCGTGAAGTACGGATCGCCCTTGCAAAGCTGGCTCCAGACAAAGACCATGGCCGTGCATGGCGCGGCGGCCAGAAGTATGAGGCCGGCCACATAGCTGTCCAGCTGGTCGGCAGGCAACAGCGGCGCGAAAAGGTGGCGCACAAAGATCCAACCGAGCAGCGCCATGGAGAACGGCTTGACCGCCCAGTTGATGAACAGCGTCACGCCGATGCCTCGCCAGTGCGATTTCACCTGGCCCAGTGCGCCAAAGTCAATCTTGATCAGCATGGGGATGATCATCACCCAGATCAGGATGCCCACTGGCAGATTGACCTGTGCGTATTCCATCCGTCCGATCGCCTGGAAGACATCCGGCAGCATTTGCCCCAGTGCGATACCAGCGACAATGCACAGCGCGACCCAGACGGTCAGATAGCGCTCGAAAAAGCTGATGGCAGGTTTGGCAGCGGGCTGGCTGGTGGCTGCTACGTTTTGGCTACTCATGTTCAGTTCCCCGCCAGACGCTGCAGCGTCCCCTGCAACTCGGCGTTGCTCATGTCCTCGATCGGGAGCAGCAGCAGTTGCAGCATCCGGTAGGCGATCGCCTGCCGGGTCAGCTCGAATGCCTGGCGCTTCTTCTCATCGCCGCCTTCCGCATTGGACGGGTCAGGGTAGCCCCAGTGCACCTTCACCGGGCTACCCGGCCAGTACGGACATTCTTCCTCGGCCGCGCTGTCGCACACCGTGATGACAACGCGCATCTGCGGCGCATCGGGGTTGACGAATTCATCCCAGCTCTTGCTGCGGAAATCGCCGACCTCGACGCCGGCGTTTGCCAGCACCTCGATCGCGAACGGGTTGATACGTCCGCTCGGGGAGCTTCCGGCGCTGTAGGCACGCACATCCCGACCGAACTGCCTGGCCAGGTGATTGAGCATGCCTTCGCTCAGAACGCTACGGGCGGAGTTGTGGGTACAGAGGATCAGTACGTTGGTCGTCATGGGGGCAAAAACTAGTTCTATTGGGAGCGCTTCAGCGCGTGCCGATGTCCCGGATGGCCTTCTGAAGCGCGATGGCGTCAAGCTTCGGCAGGGGCAGGGACAGGAACAGTTCAATACGACGCTTGAGCGAAATGACTGCGTCGTTGATGGCCTGCTGCTTCTGGGCGTCGGTGCCCTCGCAGGCGGCCGGGTCGGGGACGCCCCAATGTGCTGTCATGGGCTGGCCAGGCCAGATCGGGCAGACTTCTCCCGCGGCCTTGTCGCAGACCGTGAAGACGAAATCGAGTGTTGGTGCGCCGTCTCGGGAGAACTCATCCCAGCTCTTGCTGCGAAACCCGTTGGTCTCCATGCCGTGGCGCGCCAGCGCTGCCAGTGCGAGGGGATTGACGACACCCGTGGGGTGACTACCAGCCGAGTAGGCGCAAAAGCGCCCCTGGCCCAAATGATTCATCAGACCTTCTGACAGAATCGAGCGGGCCGAATTGCCAGTGCAGATGAAGAGGACGTGGTAGGTTTTTTCGCTCATGACGCGCCCTCAGCAGCAAGACGGCGTGGCATTGACGGCGATGCCGATCGGCTTCCCCTTCGGAGCACGCGGCGCGCAACAGGCCGATTCCTGACCGTCCGCATCGGGCTTTCGGGATTCTGCGTACACGGGCACATCGCCGAGGGTGTGGAAGTGCTCCCACGCGATGCCCTGCGGGTCCGTCAGCCAGTACTTGTCGCTACGCGCATAGCAGCACGTGGTTTCGCCTTCGTCTTGCATCGCCATGTCCGCGGCTTGGGCCCGCTGCTTCAGCTCCGCGAGTTCTGCGGCGTCGTCAGTCTGGAAGCCCAGGTGGTCAACCCCGGTTTCTGCGCCGCGCGCCGAGATGGCAAAATTCACACGGGGGTCTTCAAGCATCCATTTCGCGTAGTCGTCCTTCACCACCGACGGTTCGGCCGCGAAGAGCGCTGAATAGTAGCGAATGCTCGCAGACAGGTCTGCGACGCTGACATGTACGTGGAAGCGTTTCATGATCGGGACTCGACGGAACAGGTGGACACAGGGGAGCACGGATTGCCGCTGCAGCAGTTCTCCGTGAGGTAACCCAGCAAGGCGTTCATGGTTTCGAAATGAGCCATGTAGATGATCGAGCGGCCGGCCTGCTGGCTGGACAGCAAGCCAGCGCGGTGCAGTTCCTTCAGGTGGAACGACAACGATGACGCCGGCATTTCCATCAGTTCGGCAATCCGGCCAGCCGGCAGCCCGGCGGGCCCGGCTTGCACGAGCATCCGGAAGACAGACAGGCGTATCGGATGCGCGAGCGCGGCAAGCGATTCAAGGGCGTGATTGGTTTCCATCATTCGAATATAGTCGAATGATGGAAACCAATCAAGTGAAGTTTATGTGATGCGTTGCCTCGAATCTATGTGTCCATTAGGCAGTATGCGACCGAGGACACGTCCCGCCAGATCGGTCTCCGCCATGGCGCTGGGTGTATGAATCCACAATCACTCATGCGCGCGCGCTGTCCGAACTCAGGAGCCTATTCCTATGTGCGGATGCACTCATTGTTAGTCGCCGCAGCACAGGCACTGTTCGTCCATCGGTCTACAACTGAAGAAAAAGCGCAGGAGGGCGAGATCATGTCCACACGTGATATTCACGTATTCCACGAAATTGCCGGCTGGGCGCTATACGTTGAAGGCCAACGCGACGCGATTAGCCACTATACAACCCAGCAGAAGGCCGTTGCCGCCGGGACGGCCAAAGCGCAACGTGAACACGTTGATATTTTCGTCCACCCATGCCATGAGAGAAGAGGCACGTGGATTCGCCACATCCACGATTTGCGCGATACCGATTAGTGATCCGGCGGGTGGGGCCGACCACCGGAAGGCTGACGTGCTTCCTCGGTGGGAATTTCCGATCCCGCAGTTCGGGGTAGTCGTCCTTTTTGTGCAAAATCTTACGGTTTCCCCGCAAAGCCTTTCTTTATAAGGCGCTCCGGGCAAAGCAGACAGCTGCCTGCTGCCCTCAAGTGACTTCGGGAGTACCATGTCCGCCCGCGATTTCGGATCGTGTCACCTGGATGGGGGCGGAAGATGCCGGGCTTGGAATTTCGCTATGTGGGAAAAGACAGTTTGCCTTCTCGATTGTCGGAATTCGATGTCGAGTACTATTTCGCGCTGACCGACAGCGACGTTGCCGCAATCAACCAGAAATTTCGGCGTGCCGGCCGTGCCGGAGCCGCCATCCAGCTGGCATTTCTGCGGGCAAGTGGCCGTACCCTTGACCAACTGAACACACTCCCCCGTCAGCTCTTGCGCTACGTGGGCGAAAAGCTGGGGTTACCAACTCCGACGATCGCCTCGCTGCGCACCATCTATCAGCGATATCCGACGCTGTATGAACACCAGGTCTGGGCCTGCCAATACCTCGGCTTGACACGAATCGATGACGATCACTGGAGAGGCCTCGGAGCTTGGATGCGGCAAGATGCCGCCGAATCGCTTTCCCTTGAGGAGTTGATCCAGCACGCCCACTACTGGCTGTATGAGCGACGGATTCTGATTCCTTCGACACGAGCGCTGCTGAGCCTGGCTCGCTCAATTTGGGCGGGCATCGAGCGAGATTTGCTGCTGTCGATTGAGGCGGTCGTCCCCCTGGCGCAGATAGCAGGAGCCGAAGCTGCCGTGTTCGCCCAACATGCAACAGCGGGAACGACCGTGCTGGAATGGCTCAAGACCCCGCCAGCACGGCACAGCCCCTCAACCATGAATGAGACGCTGGCCAAGATCCGCTTCCTGAAGAGCCTCGGCGCGCATACTTGGGCGTTTGATGCCATTCCGATCGAGAAGCAGCGCGCCTGTGGCCAGCGTATCCAGGCTCGCCGTCCCGCCAAAGTCCGCGAACTGAAGACCTCCACGCGTACGATTGAGCTGGTGTTTTTCCTGCGTGTGACCTTGCTGGAGCTGACGGACGCGATGCTCTACCAAACCGGACGGCGCGTCTCCGACCTAGTTCGGCAGGCCTACAACAAGACCACGACGAAGCAAGCGCGCTCGGCGAGCGAATACCGGCAGCAAATGGTCGAGATCAAGGCCCTGGTTGACGATACCCGCCGCTCGGCCGAAGAACGGCTGGCCGACATCGGCAAGCTGCTTGAAGGCCTATCGGCCAAACCGCCGGCAAGCCACGCCGCCAGCGTGCGCGAAACGCTCACGGAAGACCACCACCGTATCCGCAACCTCGTGACTTCCTTGCGGGAGTTGGAATTTGCCAGCAACAGCACCGATCCGGCCCTGCGGCAGCTTGAGTTCATCGGTAGTCTGCACGACCAAGGCGCGACGGAATTGCCGCCCGATTGCAATGTGTCGGTGGGCGCGAGCTGGCGTGACCTGGTCGACGGCGAAGACCGTAAGCGCGCGTTGCGCGCGATGGAAGCCTGCGCGATCACGGGCCTGCGTAAGGGGCTGCGCCGCGGCACCGTGTGGATCAGCCATAGCCTGTCGTTTCGGGAACGCGATCAACTGCTGATCCCGCCCGCTCAGTGGGATTCTGAGCGCGACCGGTATCTGTCCACGCTTGACTTGCCGAACCAGGCGGACACCTACCTCAATCCCCTCATGGATCACCTGAAGGCAGGCCTCGCGGCACTGGACGAGGCCCGTGCGGCAGGCCACGTCACGATCGACACGAACGGCGTGCTGCATCTGTCGCCGCTCGAAGCGGCGGAAAGCGATGGCATCCCCACGCGCACCCGTGATCTGCTCTTCAAGGACATCGGCAGCGCGCAGTTTGCCGACATGATCCTCGAGATGGATGCCCGTACCAATTTCAGCGAAGTGCTGCTGGCACGCAACGGGGACGCGCACGAACTGATCACGCTCTACGCCGCGCTGCTCGCCCATGGCACCGAGCTCGACGCCAAGGGTGTCGCCGCCATGATTCCGAAGCTCGATCCGGCGCACGTCTCCACCGCGATGCGCGCGCTTGAGATGCCCGGGCGGCTGCGCCGAGCGAACGAACGGGTAGTGGAATTCCAGCGCACGCACCCGATCACCGAGTTATGGGGGACCGGTCAACAGGCGTCCAGCGATTCGATGAGCCTGGACACCTCGCGACACTTGTTCTATGCCCGCGCCGATCCTCGACGTCGCACTCATGCCGTCGGGATCTATACGCACGTGCTGGACCAGCACGGAATCGTCTATAACCAGCCCATGGTGCTCAACGAACGCCAGGCCGGCGTGGCCATTGAAGGGGTCATGCGCCACAATGAGACCCGCAGCGACGGCGGGCTGCTCCGGCTCGCGGTCGATACCCATGGATACACGAGCGTTGGGATGGCGGTGTCCAAATTGCTCGGCTTTGATCTATGCCCATGGCTGCGCAATCTGTCGGAGCGCAAGCTGTATTTGCCGCGCGGTCTGCAGGTAACGGATGGACTGTCGGCCGCCGTCTCGCCCGAGATCTCGCTCAAGGCAATCCGCGACGGCTGGGATGGCTTGCTGCGCCTAATCGCCTCCATCCACTCGGGCCGGGTGAGTGCAATCGTCGCGCTGCAGCGGTTCGGCAGCGCCGCCCAAGGCGACCCTATTCATCGGGCAGCTGATCATCTGGGCAAGATGCTGCGCACACTCTTCTTGTGCGATTTTTTCAGCAACATCGAGTTTCGTCGGGAGCTGCGCACGCTGCTCAACCGGGGGGAGTCGGTGCACCAGCTCCAGCGTGCCATTTACTCGAGCAAGGTACACCATGATCGCGGGCGCCGTCAGGACGAAATGATCGCGATTTCCGGATCGCTGACGCTGCTGACGAATCTGGTGATTGCCTGGAACACCCAGCGCATGCAAACGACGGCCGATGCTTGGCGCCGCAAGGGGCAACGGATTGAAGATGACTGGCTGCGCCGCATGGGGCCCGCACATTTCGCGCATGTGAATTTCCGGGGCATCATGAGCTTTCCGATCCACCTGTATCAAGACAGCCTGCTTGAGGTGGCACCGCAGCGGCGTGCGGTGTAGCAAGAAGAACGGACCCTCCGGAGCCAGACTGATCAGCTCCAGTGAGTATCGGTCAGCGGATCGTGCAACGTCACCTCAATGAAGCAATTGCAGAGGTCCGCGTTTTCGTGCATGTCCGCGAGCAGCACCTCGATGGCTTTCTCCAGCTCCGGCCCTGCGGTGAACGGCATGACGATTTCATAGCGGGGGCGGCGCTGCTCGAAGACGCGCATCTGGTACTGGGACAGGCAGAACTGCTCGATCCAGCGGCGCGCCTTCGACTTGCCGCGCACGAATTTGCTGTTGCGCTCGATGTATAGGTCAACCGTCAACCGCGTTTCAGGCACGGGCTTGGGCGGAACCGTGGGACGTCGCTCGGGCGGCGGCGCCGACGGTAGGGTGGCTGGTGGCGGTGCCAGCGCTGCTTCGATACGGTGCTGCGCGAATGGGTCTGCCGCGTCGATGTAGCGCATGGCCGAGCGGACATCCTTCCAGCCGACGTATTCCATCAGCATCTTGAGGTCCCACTGGTTCGCGTTTGCCCAGGTGGCAAAGCCGCGCCGCAGCGAGTGGCTGCTGTAGCGGTCCGCCTGCAGCAGCCCCGCATCCTGGAACAGCTTGCGCAGCAAGGGCACGACGCTGCTGGCTTGCAGCCCCGCTTCGGCGATCCGTCCCCAGCGATCGATCCGCCGAAACACAGGGCCCGCTGCCAAGCCTGACGCGGCCAACCAAGCCACATAGGCAGCCACCGGGCAGAGGCGCGACAAGGCAGGCGCCTTGTGCGTCGTGCCGGCGTGGTTGCGGTCCGTCTTGGTGTGCGGCAGGAAGATCGTCATGCCCCGGCCGGGCTCGACGGTGATGTGCTCGATCTGCAGCCGGCTCAATTCGTCCGACCGGAAGCCCCGCCAGAAGCCAATCAGCACCAGGGCCTTGTTGCGCGCCAGGACCTGGAGGTGGTGGTCATTGCCTGTCATCGAGGCCGCAGCAATTTGGGCGTCGAGCCACACCACCAGTTGCTCGAACTGAGCGAGCTGCAGCGGCTTGGCGCGCCGCTCTTGTGCGGGGTGCAATGCCTGGATGCCCTTGAGCACCTTCCGCACGTGTGGCGCCCGGTTCGGATCTGGGAAGCCTTGCGAGACGTGCCATTGTGCGATTGCAGCCAGGCGCTGACGCAGGGTGTTGATAGATAGCGTCTGCGCGTGCTCGGCCAGGTAACGCGCGATGCTGTCGGCGCTAGCCGCAGAAAACCACCCCATTCGACCTCGAAATGACGAATGGCTGCCTGGTAGCTTCGCCGCGTGTTGTCGCGGGTGGCGGCTTCCAGGTATCGGTCGACGTCGTGCATGGCCAAGGGGAGCAAATAGCGATGGTGCGGATGCGTATTGTCGCGCTTGTCTGGCCTCCATGACCATTTCGGAATCCTCTTGTGCGTTTCGCCACCTCGAATCGCTCCACGTCCGGGGCTATTCGTGAGGAGCTGCAGGGCGCTCTGCGCCGCCCAGCTGCCTGAACTTCTCCGTGATCGGGTCCGTATGGCGCCGTAGATCGCGAGCAGGTGTGCGGGCGCACGATCTTGCCGGTAAGGGGCATTCGTCAAGAGTTGCCCAGGTGCAACAACGCCCGGGCCGGTCGAGACCGCGGAAGGTTGCCCAGAGGCTGTGAGCCATTTCGTACTAGCGGGCCGGTTGGAGAGCCTCTCGCCAGGGCCTCACACGTGATAATCTGCCATTATCACCTGTCAAAAATCGACGAGAATCCGCTTGCTTGACGGCTCCATTTGGTATGTATATACATAGTACGTAATACGGTATCAAATTATAGGAGCACCATGGCCCGTGCCGGTCTAAGCCGTCTGGATGTCAAACGCGCCCGCGATTCGTTGATGGCCCAGGGGCAGCATCCGTCGATCGATGCAATACGTATCGCGCTGGGCAATACCGGCTCGAAAACGACGATTCACCGCTATCTCAAGGAACTGGAAGAAGAGGAAGGCGGGGCGCTCCAGCGGGCCGGCTCGACCTCCGATGCCATCCTGGATCTGGTAGGCAGGCTGGCGGCACGGCTGCACGAAGAAGCGCAGGCAGTGGTCGACCAGCAGGTCGCGGCCGCCACCGCACAGCGGCAGCAGGTCCGAGCGGAAGCCGACAAGCTGTCCGCTGATCTCGTCGCACTTCGCGCCGAACTGGCGCAGGCGCATGCCACCGTTGCCGAAGTGCGGGCCGCGCACAGCGACACGCAGACGGCGCTGCAGCAGCGGGCCCTGGAGGCCGAACGGCTGGCGCAGCAGGTCCAGGATCTCACCGAACGGCTGGCCGAACACGAAGGCTTCCGGCGCTCGCTGGAGGAGAAGCTGCAGCACGCACACCAAGCACTGGAACACTTCCGCAACGCCAGCAAAGAGCAGCGCGATCAGGAGGCACGCCGGCACGAGCAGCAGGTCCAACAACTGCAGGCAGAAACCCGGCAAGCCAATCAGGCGCTGATCGTCAAGCAGGGGGAGATCACGCAACTGAACAAGGACGGCGCACGGCTGGTCGCGGAGATTGCCGCCTCGGCCAAACGCAGCCGCGGCCTGGAGACGCAGGCGGAACAGGCACATGCCGGGCTGAACCAAGCTCGCGTCGATCAAGCCCGTGCGGAAGCCGAACGCGATGCCCTGCGCTCCGCGGTCCAGCAGCAAGCGGACGAGCTAACCGCCGAGCGTGCCGCGCGCGAGCGCCTGGCCGGCGAGTTGGCCAAGGTCACCGGACGGCTCGACGCCCAGCAGCAGTTGCTGGCCGACTATCGGACACAGCTCGGCGTGGCTGGTCCGGCAGCTTGAATGCGTAAGGTTTTGCACAAAAAGGATGGCTCTTGCGAAATCGGCGGATTTTCAACCCATTGATTCACAAGGAAAATCTGGAGGAAACCGTAAGATTTTGCACGAAAAGGACGACTACCCCGTGCAGGCGGAGCTGGCGGCCGAACGCCAGGCGCACGCTGCCACGCAGGCCCGGCTCGAGGCGGGGCGAACGGAACTGGAGGCGGGCCGACGCCAGCTGGACGCCTTGCGCACCCAATTCTCGACGGAGCTGGAGCGCGCCCGCGAGGCGGTGACGCTCGCGCAGGAACGCGCCGAGGCCAGCGAGCGGCGCAGCTTGCGCGAACTGGACCAGGAGCGCACCGCGCGCCAGAAGAGCGAGCGCACGGCCGAAGACCTGCGCGCGGAACTGGCGGCGGCGCGCAGCGAGGCCCGTGATGTGGCCGTGGCGCAGGCGGAGAGCCGCGCCAAGCTGGAAGCGCAGGCCGCGGCGCTGGCCGACCGACTCGCAGAGGCCGAGCAGGCGCAGCGCCAGGCGGCGGGCGATCTTGATGCCATGCAGGCGGAGCTCGCCGCAGCGCAGCGCCGGGCCGAGCGGGCCGAAGCGGAAGCCGCGCTCGCGCGTCAGTTGCTGGCCACCCTGCGCGTCGCGCCGCGCGAACGCGACGGCGGTGGCGGTGGTGGAAGGCGGCGCAAGGGCGGCCGTTCGGCGGCGACCGCGCCGGAAGCGCAGGGCGACGGTCAGGGGGACGCTCAGCAGGATGAACTGGGCGAAGCGCAGGGTGAAGAGCGGGGCGACGCGCCGGGGGCGGCGCCCCCCAACCATCAGGACGAAGGCAACGACAGCAGTGACGGCAGCGATGACAGCAAAGACTGAGCGGGCGGACGCGAATCCGCTGGATCCAGGCGCAGAGGGGCGTAGGCGAGAAGCGAATGACACGCAAGAGACAAGGTCTCACCGTCCATGGGATTAGGAAGCGTCTGCACGGGCAGTGGCTTCAATGAAGGAGAACAAATTGGCCCCAGAGCAAGAAGTTGAACCCCGTGTCGCGAGCAATGCGACGGACGGACTCGGTCAGATGGAGCTTCCCATCGCTGAGGCGATGCGCGACGCGGATCCCGCCATGGGTGAAGCCAGTGGTGCAGGCGTCGGTCGTGGCAGCGTTGACACGCAGGCCCAACGCTTGGACTTCTGGTCGACAAGCCGGGATAGCGGCCCGACGGCGACCGTGTCCTATCGGCGCCGGCGGTCTTACGCCCCCCCGGACGCTTCAACGGAAGACGTGGCACCGGAAGCATCGAGGGAAGCTGCCGCCTCGGCAGCGTTGACGGAATCCGACGCGCCGGAAGCGCCCATGGAAGCCATGTCCTCGGCAGCGACCACGGAAGCCGTGGCCGAAGCTCCGGTTGAAGTCCTGGCCACGGACGAACCGATGGAAGCTGCCGCCCAGGACGAACTGACCGAAACGGCCGCCCCGGTAGCACCGCTTGACGCCCCAGCTCCGGAAGCTGCGCCGGAAGAGACGCGGGCCCCTAAGCGCGGTCAGAAGCCGAAAGCGCTCACCGAAACTGCCGCTCCGGAAGCTGCGCCGGAAGAGACGCGGGCCCCGAAGCGCGCTCGGAAGCCGAAAGCGCTCACCGAAACTGCCGCTCCGGCAGCTGCGCCGGAAGAGACACGGGCCCCGCAGCGCGCTCGGAAGCCGAAAGCGCTCGCCGAAACTGCCGCTCCGGAAGCAGCGCCGGCAGAGAGGCGGGCCCCGAAGCGCGCTCGGAAGCCGAAAACCCTAGCCGAAGTTGCCGGTCCGGAAGTCACGACTCAAGAGACCCCATCCCGGAAGCGCGGGCCGAAGCAGATAACTCTGCCTGGAGCGCCGACTCAGAAGCCGCAAACCCGGAAGTCGCGACAGGAGCAAAAAACGCCTACCGCAACCCAAAGCCCGTCCCAATCCTCACTGCTCGCTCAACTGGCATCTGTCAATGCGCAACTTGAGCAGTTGCGAGCCACGGAAGTGCCAAAGGTCGTAGAGGAGATTCGGCAGTGGATGCAGGAGTACGACCTCAGCATTGAGGACATTGCGGGCAAGCCCAGTGTTGCGCCCGCTGCCCGCGCTGCTCCGACCAAGACGAAGGCCGCGCCGCCTCCGAGGTACCGCAACCCGAAGACGGGCCAGACCTGGTCGGGGCGCGGTCGGGCTCCCGCGTGGATTGGCAAGAAGCGCGAGCGTTTCCTAATCGATCTCTTGTCCTGAACGACAGGTTGGCGGGCGCGGCCGGTCCGCCCATTCCGACTCGCAAACTCGGCAGGCCGGAAGTTCGGCGGCCACTGTGCAGGAAGCCCAAGGGGAAGAGCCGGGCAACGAGCCAGGGCCGGCGGCGCTGGCCTAACAACCAGGACGATGGCAACGACAGCAGTGACGGCAGCGATGACAGCAAAAACTGAGCGGGCGGACGCGATCCGCTGGATCCAGGCGCAGATGGACGACTACGGGCTCACCCTCGAAGAGCTCGACGCGGCGGGGTGCTTCGCGCCACCGCCCCCGCCACCGGCCGCACCGCCGCCGCCGGTGGTCTGCTACCGCAACGCGGAAGGGCTGACCTGGGATGGGCAGGGCGAGATGCCGTCGTGGCTCAAGCGCGCGGTCAATGCGGGGCAATCGGTGGAGTTTTACCGGGTCGGGTCCTTGTAGCGCCCCATGCAATCGGCCTTGACGCTGCCGGCAGGACGCGTAGAATCTGGACCGTTGGGTGCTGCAAGGTTCCCGATAATGGTTGTGAACCTTCTTCTTGAAGGCCTTCTGGACGGCGGTTCGATTCCGCCCAGGTCCACCAGAAGCGCATTGCACGGATAGTGCGCTTCTGATGGGCCTGACCTGGTTTCGACAGGGGGAGATAGGGTCGTGAGGCAACTCGTCAGAGAAGACGTTAAAACTAAATCGAAGTAAATGCTAACGACGAAAAGTTCGCATTGGCCGCCTAATAGCCGCCTTGGGTTGTAACTGACCTCGAAACAGAAAAGTTACTGACAAGGGCTCCTTCGGGGGCCGTTGTTCATTTGAGGGCTTGGCATCGATGGCAGCATGGGGTCATCGTACTTTCCATGCAAAAAGTGGCGGTAGCAGACAGCAGAGCCGCCCGCAGCAAGGTTTCTCGGCGCAATCAATCACACACCGACCGAGCATTGTAAGTTCTTGATAAGAAAGGGCTTTCTGGAGCATACCGCCAGAAAATGCACGGAAAGTACAACTACCCCATAAGTGGCGATAGACTATCTCGTTGAACGTGCCACATGGGGTGAGGATGAACCAAGGCGAAAACGCGAGCGAACGAGACGTTGAGGGATTGGACGAGGGCTCCGGCGATGGATGGGGCGAATACCCTTTAGATGCGGTATTCGTTCGGACGGAGACTCGCTCCGTTTCCGAGGTCGTCAAGCGCATACAAAATCAACGCTACGTTCTTGATCCGGACTTTCAGCGAGATTTCGTGTGGCCAAATCCGAAGCAGTCCAAGCTAATCGAGAGTTGCGTGATGCGCATCCCTCTCCCCGTTTTCTATGTTGCGGAAGCTCTGGACGGTCGGATAATCGTTGTCGATGGCCTGCAACGTCTGACCACCTTCGCTCGTTTTCTAGGTGACGAGTTGAAGTTGACTGGTTTAGCGAGCGACAACGTAGGACTAGGTGCTCACGTGCTCGAGGGAAAGTACTTCAAAGACTTGCCTCTCAACTTGCAGGAACGTGTTCAGGATACGCAGCTCACTATGTATATCTTGGATGCAAAAGCCCCCGAGCGAGCGCGACTCGACATCTTCGAACGGGTGAACAGTGGTGAACCGCTTACGCGTCAGCAGATGCGAAATGCGCTTTATAACGGACCGGCGACCCAATGGCTTAAGCAAGCGGCCGAAAGCGACGCGTTTCGCTCCGCGACGGGCCAGTCTCTCAATGCGAAAACCATGCGCGATCGGGAGGCTATCAATCGGTTCTGTGCCTTCAAACTTCTTGGCCGGAAACAATACACTGCTGGAGACATGGATCGGTTTCTTGCCGAAGGGCTAAGAGCACTTACACGTCTTAGTCAAGCAGAGAGGGAAGAACTTTTATTCTCCTTCGAGAGAGTCATGGCCTTGAACCGAGCCTTATTCAGCGACCATGCGTTTCGTAAATCCCTCGCGTCGCAAAACCCAGGCGCCGGGCGCAGTGTCATTAATATCTCCCTGTTCGAAGTATGCTCCGTCACGATGTCTGATGATGGCTTTTCGAATCTCGAATCGCGGCACGACGCCCTACGTGAAGCCATCGTTGACCTTGTCCGAGACGAAGAATTTGCACGCGCAATTACCTATTCGACCAACAGCACTGCAGCTGTTCAAAAGCGTTTCGAGGCAATGGAATCCACTCTCTCGAAGGTGGCGCAAAAATGATTAAGACGCTCGATATCGAGAATTTCAAGTGCTTCTCAAGTCTGCGCTTGCGTTTCGGCGCTTTAACTCTGCTGACTGGCTTCAATGCTGGCGGAAAATCAAGTGCCGTCCAGCCGCTGCTCCTCTTGGCGCAAGCTTTGCGGACATCGGCATCAGCACAAAAGTTACCTTTGAATGGTCCAATTGTGCATTTAGGCACCGTTGGTGATGTACTGCCGGCGAATGCTTCTGGATCAAGTTTGGCTTTCAAGGTTGCAGGCGTGGAACACGAGGTCACGTGGACGACCTCGGCTCGCGCGAGTGAAAGACATCTCGAGGTGACTGAATCACGCATTTGCGATGTTGCCGGTTCAACGAATACGCCGCCTACCGAAGCCATTAAGGAGCCCTCGACTGAGGTTTGCCGTTCGATTACAGGGCTTTCCTACCTGAGCGCCGTGCGCGATGGCCTTACCGACGCTTACCCCATGCCCGAATCTGATGAGGAAGTGACAGATGTGGGCGCTGACGGTAGGTTTGCTCCGTACTGGTACGATCGGTATGTTGACGATGAAGTGCAAGTTGCGCGTCGACATCCTGGCGAGCCTGCGAGTTCCCTTCGCAAACAGGTTGACGCTTGGTTAGCTACGCTCTTTCCTCACGCACAAGCTAATGTCCATCACGTCCCCCAGGTATCACTGGAAAGCCTGCAGTTTCGCATTTCCGATTTTGGAGCCTGGCGGAGACCCGCCAACGTCGGCTACGGATTTACCTACGCTTTCCCTATTCTCATTGCTCTGCTAGCAGCTAACGATGGGCAAATGATAGTGATTGACAGTCCGGAGGCTCACCTGCATCCATTTGCCCAGTCGCAAATGGGCCGACTGCTCGCCCACTTCGCAGCTGCCGGCTTACAAGTTGTAGTAGAGACCCACAGCGACCACCTGCTGAACGGTGTGCGCCTCGCCGTGAAAGAAGGCCTGCTTCCACCGGATGAATTATGCGTCCACTTTTTTAGTGGAACGACAGAGACCGGACACGGGGTACTAACGCTAGCTGTCGATAATGAAGGTCGCATCGCCAGTTGGCCAGAAGGATTTTTTGACCAGTCTGAAAAAGACTTGGCTCGGCTCTCAGGTTGGGAGTGAGGATGCGCTGGTATATCAATGATGCTTCTTTGCAAGGCCAATACAATGACGTACCTGAATTCCTCGCACTGCTACAGGGTCTCTTATCCTCAAGAAGCAGATTCGCTGTACTGAAGTCCGCCCTACACACTACACGAGCTCTCCCCCATCGAAATGTGACGGTCAGCCAGACACTTCGTGAAGTCTTGGCGGCGACAAACCTAGCCGATCTGCGCAGGGCCGTGTTGATATGGCTTGATCGGACAGGGCCGTTCTTGGATGACGATCGCCAGCCTGAACCGGAAGATTATTTTGAGTGTCTGGGTGTCGACGTTACTAACACCGGCTTGGGGGAAGCGACGAGGCGCATCAAAGCAGGTAATGAAGCTACTGCGTTTAGTTTTCCGGGTGGTGTGATCGAGTTTGGGAGATCACCGCTTCCAGTGGATCATGGCATTGCGGAAGACCGTCGAGGGACTTACGAAGTCGAAAACCTCTGGGCGCTTGATAGCCTCGCGACTTCCGCCATGAACGCTGGAGTGGAGCCGACCAACTGGCAACAGCTTGTAGTGGCTGCGCGCGAGAGATTTCCCAGACTGCACATTCCCAATAGTCTCTATGAGAATAGTGTACTTGCCAAGGAACCCTTTGAGGCACCGATACGGGACCGAGCAATGGCACTCTTCAAACACCTTGATGACTATATGGCCGGGCGTATGCCTGATGGCTCAGAAGGCCCCAACGCTCGCGCTATTGTCGATCAGTTCTTCACTGGGGATAGAGCTCTATTCTCGGGGGAATCACCTACAAATAAACGCACATTCAAGCAAGAGATGACCTTTCCCGATCCGGACGATGCAAGCAAGGAGATATTTGCACACTGGCATGGGAAAATCAGCCACCGCTATTTCCGATTGCATTTCGAATGGCCGGTTGCAGTCGATGCAACGAGGCTGAAAATCCTCTATCTGGGGCCCAAGATCACGAAGGACTGACCCCCTTACAGCCATTTCGATCTGGCAGGCCGCGAACGAGGCCGCCACCGGGGAGCTCGCCACGCTGCGCGCCGAGGCGCGGCAATCCATCGAGGTAACCCAGGCGGCGCTGGCGGCGGAGCGGCAGGCGCACGCCGCGACCCAGGCCTGGCTCGAGGCCGGCCGCACGGAACTGGAGGCGGGCCGGCGGCAGCTGGAGGCATTGCGCACCCAATTCTCGACGGTGCTGGAGCGGGCGCGCGAGCAGGTGACCATTGCCCAGGAACGCGCGGCAGAAGAGCGAGCGCGCGACGGAGGAGTTGCGCACAGAACTGGCGGCGGCGCGCCACGAGGCGCGCGACGCCGCGGTGGCGCAGGCCGCGGCGCTGGCCGACCGGCTCGCGGCCACCGAGCAGGCGCAGCGCCAGTCAGCCGGCGACCTGGACACCGGTGCAGGCGGCGCTGGCCGCAGCACGGGGCCGGGCCGAGCGCGCCGAAGCCGACGCGGCGCTCGCGCGCCAGCTGCTGGCAGAATTGCGCCTGGCGCCGCGCGAGCGCGACTGCGGGGTTGGACGGCGGCGCAAGACCGGCGGCGCGCGGCGCCGACCACGACGGAAGCACAGGGCGAAGAGCAGGGGGCGCCGGCGCGGCCCGGCCACCCGGATGACGGCAGCGACAGTACCGATAGCAGCGATGACCACGAAAACTGAGCGGGCGGAGGCGATCTGCTGGATCCAGGCGCAGATGGCCGACTACGGCTTGACCATGGAGGAACTGGGGGCGGCGGGGTGCTTTGATCCGCCGCCGCCCCCTCCGTCCCCTGCGGCGGCGCCGGTCTGCTACCGCAACGCGGAAGGGCTGACCTGGGACGGGCAGGGCGAGATGCCGTCGTGGCTAAAGCGGGCGGTCAATGCCGGGCAGAGCGTGGAGTTTTTCCGGGTAGGATAAGGCGCGCCTCTTGTTGATGCGGTTAGACAGCACGAAGCTCAACGCCATGATCGAGGAGGGGGAGCGCTTGATCAACCCAGACGAAATACACGCGCCCGGGTCGGGCGACGAGCTTGTTTATCCGCCCGCATTGACGTTGCATGGCGGTACCGAAGCGATGCTGACTTTCGCCCTGGACGGCATGGGCGTCCTGCGCCACGTCGATGCGGTACCAAACGGCAAGCAATGTGGTTGCGTCTGCCCCGCCTGCAACGAGCCACTGATCGCCCGCCATGGGGCCGTGCGGGCTCACTCGTTCGCGCACGACTCCGGTGCGGAATGTCGGTGGGCACACGAGACTGTGCTTCATCACCTGGCCAAGGTACTGATTGCACAACGAGGGGAGTTTGCGGTACCGGGCGTTGACGTGGTGGTTGAGCGCCAGGGCCCGGTGATTCCGATTCGGGCCAGGGGATCACTGCCGGGACGGACTATCTATCCGCAATCGGTCGCCTTGGAGCACTTGCTCTTTGACGTGCGGCCCGACGTGGTGATCACCTATGGTGACCGGCTGCTGCTCGTCGAGATTGCCGTGACCCATAAGGTTGGGCAGTCGAAGCTCGCCCGCCTGCAAGAACTCGGTCATGCCGCGGTCGAGATCGATCTGAGTCGCCAGCGACCGTCGACGGTTGGCGAACTGGCGGCGGTGCTATTCCGGAATGATCCTCGCAAGAAGTGGCTGGTGAATCGAAAGCAGGACGAGCTCCGCGCACGTCTGGAAGCCCAATGCGAAGCAGATTATCAGAAGCACCTCGAGGAGACGCGGGCTTTCGAGGCAAGAGTCGCAGCGTGGCGGTCCAAAGAAGACTGTGTTGCCAATAGCTTCAAGGAGCAGACTGCCGAGCCGCTGCGCGTAGCAGAACCATCATTGGCAGCGCGTACCTCTTTGCCGGGCGTGCGGTACGCGGTTAGCGGAGGCGCGCTCGTCTTGTACAACGGGGCTGACAATTGTCTCCGGATCGCTATCGAGGGACAGCCGGAGGCGTTACGCGATGCCGTTGAACAGTTGAGCTTTGGTTCCGACGCAGTCGGCTATGCCATGACGAAATCGGCATGGGCTCGCCTGATGAGCGAGCAAGGTCATCGGTTTGGCACCATTACCAACGACTATGAACCACCCAGTGAGGGGACGGCGTGAATGAGATGCCAGTGGCATAGGGCTTCGTCGGCGAGGTTAAGGTCATAATCCTTGGTCTGGCCCGCCAAGGGCCCAACGTGCATGCGGTGGGCCTTGTGGCCTGTTCGGGCACGCCGCAGTCCTAGTCATTCACCAACAGCTCCGGGGAGTGTTCCGCGGGTGGGGGCCCGGCGTGATGAAGTCATAGACCAACGCCTGACCACGACGCCGCGCTGCAGGCTGACCTGGCCGCTGATGTGGCGGAACTGCGCAGCCGCTTTCCCGAGACCCGCGCGCTGTACCGCGAGGTCTGCGGGCTGCTGTTCTTCCGTTATGGCGTCACGCCCACCGCCAACAAGCCCTACAGCCTGGTACGCAAGGGCAGCATGGGCACGCCGGCCGAGGTGCTGCAGGCGTTCTGGCAGGAGCTGCGCGGGCGCACGCGCGTGACCATCGACCACCCCGACCTGCCGGATGCATTGAAGGACATCGCGGCCGGGGCGGTCCGGACCATCTGGCAGGCGGCCAACGAGGCCGCCACCGGGGAGCTCGCCACGCTGCGCGCCGAGGCGCGCGCGGCCGCCAGCGCCGCCGAGGCCGAGCGCGCCGCGGCGCGGCAATCCATCGAGGAAACCCAGGCGGCACTGGCCGCCGAGCGGCAGGCGCACGCCGCGACGCAGGCCCGGCTCGACGCGGGCCGCGCCGAACTGGAGGTTGGCCGGCGTCAGCTGGAGGCATTGCGCACCCAATTCTCGACCGAGCTCGAGCGCGCCCGCGAACAGGTGGCCATCGCGCAGGAACGGGCCGAGGCCAGCGAGCGGCGCGCGTTGCGCGCGAACTGGACCAGGAGCGCCGCACGGCAGAAGAGCGAGCGCGCGGCCGAAGACCTGCGTACGGAACTGGCAGCGGCGCGCCACGAGGCGCGCGACGCCGCGGTGGCGCAGGCCGAGGCCCGCGCCCGGCTCGAGGCCCAGGCCGCGGCGCTCACCGACCGGCTCGCGGCCGCCGAGCAGGCGCAGCGCCAGTCAGCCGGCGAGCGGGACACCGTGCAGGCGAAACTGGCCGCGGTGCAGCGCCGGGCCGAGCGCGCCGAAGCCGAAGCGGCGCTCGCGCGCCAGCTGCTGGCAGAATTGCGCCCGGCGCCGCGCGAGCGCGACGGCGGTGGGGGACGGCGGCGCAAGACCGGCGGCCCGGCGCCGACCGCGCCGGAAGCCCAGAACGAAGAGCAGGGGGCGCCGGCGCGGCCCGGCCACCCGGATGACGGTAACGACAGCAGCGACGGCAACGATGGCAACGAACACTGAGCGGGCGGCCGCGATCCGCTGGATCCAGGCGCAGATGGCCGACTATGGGCTGACCCTGGAGGCACTGCAGGCGGCGGGGTGCTTTGAACCGCCGCCGCCCCCTCCGCCACCTGCGGCGCCGCCGGTCTGCTACCGCAATGCCGAAGGGCTGACCTGGGACGGGCAGGGCGAGATGCCGTCGTGGCTCAAGCGGGCGGTCAATGCCGGGCAGAGCGTGGAGTTTTTCAGGGTCGGATAAGAGCCATCAAGGACAAAGCTGGGTACCGGAGTGCTGAAATATTTCAGCAAAATCAGAGGCTTGCCCAGGATGTGGCGGCTTTTTACGAATCCCGGGCGACCCTCAAGTACGCAACCGGTCGTTTTCGGACAGTCGTTCCCCCGTCACGTCAGGATCGTTGGGACAAGCATAAGCAGGCGGTATGGGCTCGATACCGCAGAAGGCAATGCTTAGGGCAATGGCGTGTCGTGATGTATCCTCTTGAACTTTATCGACATTCTTAGGGTACCGGCGATGGGGGGGAGTCTTTCTACGGATGACGTACTGACAGTTTCGGAAGTGGCTGAGTACCTCAAAGTCAACGAACGCACCGTCTATCGCCTCGCTGCGGCAAAGAAGATCCCGGCATTCAAGGTCGGGACCGCCTGGCGATTTAAGCGCGCGGAGCTGGATGCCTGGATTACGGCTCAGAGCCAGCCCCCAACAAAAGAGTAACGCCCGTGATTACTGCCTATCACGCCAAGTACTTCGCCAGCGAGCTGAGCCGCCGCTACTCCGCGGCGGACTCTGAGAAGCTCGCCGGAACGCTTCTTGACGCCCAGGTCGACCTTAACCCGCACCAGCTCGAGGCGGCGCTTTTCGCGTTCAGGTCCCCCCTCTCGAAGGGCGCGATTCTTGCGGACGAAGTCGGCCTTGGAAAAACAATAGAAGCGGGGCTCGTGCTTGCCCAGAAATGGGCAGAAGGCAAGCGACGGATCTTAATCGTAACGCCCGCGAATCTTCGCAAGCAGTGGACGCAGGAGATGGCGGAAAAGTTCTTCCTGCCTACAGTGATCCTCGAGGCAAAGAACTACCTTCAGCTCCAAAAGTCCGGGGTACGACGCCCGTTCGAGCAGCCTTCGATGGTGGTCTGTTCATACCAGTTCGCAGCGAAGCACGCCGAGGAACTAATGACGACCCGGTGGGACTTGGTGATCATGGACGAGGCCCACCGACTTCGGAATGTCTACCGACCCGACAACAAGATCGGCAATACCCTGAAGCGGGCATTGGCTAACGCACCGAAGCTCCTGCTCACCGCGACTCCGCTCCAGAACTCTCTCCTCGAGCTTTATGGACTTGTGAGCATCATTGACGACTACGCCTTCGGCGACGCAAGGAGCTTCAGGACTCAGTTTGCCCGGCTTAACGGCGACGGGAATTTCAACGAGCTGAAGGCGAGGCTTAAGCCCGTCTGCCACCGTACTCTCCGCCGGCAGGTACTCGAGTACATCCGGTACACGAACCGGATTCCGATCACAGAGGAGTTCGTCCCGTCCGACGTCGAACACACCCTCTACGAGATGGTTTCAGACTACCTACGGCGCCCCTCCCTATACGCTCTTCCGAGTTCGCAGCGACAACTGATGACGCTGATCCTCCGCAAGCTGCTCGCGTCGTCGACCTTCGCCATTGCTGGCGCCTTGGAGTCCCTCGCCAACAAACTCCGCAAACAGCTCCCTGGCAACGCGTCCGCCGCCCGGTCCGGCGACGGCATTGAGGACGACTTCGAGGAGTTCGAGGAATATGCCGACGAATGGGGTGCGGACGCCCAGCCAGAACCGCTTACCGCGGAAGACGTGGCATCAATTGACGAGGAGATAGCGTCGCTCGAGGAGTTTCGGGCCCTCGCGGTCTCAATCTCGGAGAATGCGAAGGGCATGGCGCTTCTGAAAGCGCTCCGCGCAGGCTTCGAGAAAGCTAGAGAGCTCGGGGCGGCCGAGAAGACCATCGTTTTCACGGAGTCGCGGCGAACGCAGGACTACCTGGTGTGCCTGCTTACGGAGAATGGGTACGCCGGTAAGCTGGTGCTGTTCAACGGGTCGAACTCCGACAAGAAGTCGAAAGCCATCTATGCCGAATGGGTGGAGGCGAATAAAGGGACTGACAAGGTCACCGGCTCCCGCACCGCTGACATTCGTGCAGCGCTTGTGGACTATTTCCGCGATCACGCGACAGTCATGATCGCGACGGAGGCAGCGGCCGAAGGCATCAACCTACAGTTCTGCTCGATGGTGGTGAACTACGACCTCCCTTGGAACCCTCAGCGGATTGAGCAGCGAATCGGCCGATGTCACCGGTACGGGCAGCGTTACGACGTCGTAGTGGTCAATTTTCTGAACAGGAAGAACGAAGCCGACCGGCGGGTCTTTGAGCTCCTCTCTGAGAAGTTTCGGCTGTTCTCCGGCGTCTTCGGTGCAAGCGACGAGGTTCTCGGCGCAATTGAATCGGGAGTCGAATTCGAGAAGCGCATCGTCGCTATCTACCAGAACTGCCGTACCCCCGCGGAGATCGAAGGCAATTTCCGACAGCTCCAGGAAGAAATGGATGCGCACATCATCTCGACGATGGAGGACACACGGCAGAAGCTCCTCGAGAACTTCGACGCGGAGGTCCATGACCGCCTGAGGGTCAACTTGGACGAAAGCCGGTCTTACATCAATAGGCATGAATCGATGCTCTGGGCGCTAACGCGCCGCGAGCTCGAGGACAAGGCTGACTTCGACGCGGAAGAGCTCCGTTTCCGGCTTCTGGCCAACCCATTTCCAGAGCAAGCGATCCCCGTCGGCGCATATGCACTCGCAAAGGACCCGGGGAAAGCACACCGGTACCGGATCGGGCATCCGTTGGCCCAGGCGGTGATTGCCTCCGCGGCCGGGCGCCCCCTTCCTGAGGCCACGATCGAGTTCGTCTATTCGGACCAAGCGAGGAAAGCGGCCAGCATCGAGCCTTTTGTCGGGATGTCCGGCTACCTCCTCGCGACGAAGCTATCAATCTATGGGGCGGACGCCCAAGACCATATCATCTTGACGGCCATGACTGACGGCGGATTGGCTGTCCCGGAAGACACAGTCCGAAGGTTTCTTGAAATCCCCGCGGAGATCGTCCGAACCGTAGAGATCGACGGCGACGCAACGGTTCGCGACGCTGCCAATCGCCGGAAGAATGAGATCCTCGAAGGGCTCGCGGCCCAGCAGGCGGTCTGGTTCGATGAGGAAATGGAGAAGCTCAACGGCTGGGCAGAGGACAAGCGCCGAGGGCTCAAGGCGGAGCTCAAGGACTATGACGACCGGATCAACGAGCTCAAGAAGCAGGCGCGCTGTGCCCCGACGCTTCCTGAGAAGCTCGAGGTCCAGAAGAAACTGCGAGACCTCGACAAGAAGCGCGACGAAGCCTGGCGCGAATATGACGGTGCTGCCAAAGACGTCGAGTGGCACAAGGACGAACTTCTCGACCAAATCGAGGATCAGCTCCGGCAGACGGCGGCGGAAGAGGTCCTTTTCTGCGTGCGTTGGACGGTCAGGTGATCCGCCCTCCGAATTGAAGA
>NC_010530.1:0-175000 GCF_000069785.1 Cupriavidus taiwanensis LMG 19424
CAAGCAATGCCGTCGCTTGTGTACCTGTTTCTGCGTGACAAGCTTTGCGGCTTCGAGTACAAAGGCGGGTAATCCGAAGCAAGCCACTATGCCCATCAAACGCTCCCCGGCCGCCACGGGGGATCGGAGCGTCCTCGACCTGGACGCCGAGCCCTCCCGCATCATTGTTCCCGGCAACGAGAACAACCTGGTTCCGTCCGAGAAATTCCAGCGCCTGTTCGACGAGGCACAGGCCATGGAGCGCGAAGACGCCTGGCAAAGCGGCGAGGTCGGCTTCCTCAGCCGGGCCAGCGTCCAGGTCACGCTGCCGTATCGCGCGCCCAAGGGCGCGCCGCCGGTCTGGACCCGCACCAGCGGCAATATTTCGCTGATGATCCAGCCGGGCTACTTCACGCAGCAGCGTTCCGAGCGCGCCGCCAACGGGCGCCAGAAGCTGGTGTCAGAGACGGTGTCGCTGGGGTACCCGTACGGCTCCTATCCGCGGCTGATGCTGGCCTGGATCGGCAAGGAGATCATGGCCAAGAAAAAGCGCGGGGAATTCACCGGAACGGTGGAAGACCGGCGCATCTCGCTTGGCAACTCGCTGTCGGAGTTCATGTACAACCTCGGCATCCCGATGGCCACAGGGGGCAAGCGCGGCACCATGACGCTGGTACGCCAGCAGATGATCCGCCTGTTCTCGGCGACGATCGCCATCGTGCAGAACAAGTCGACGCCGAGCCAGAACCAGAATCCGAACCACGAGCCGCTGTCGATCGACCGTGTCGGCTACCTGCTGGCCGACCAGCTGTCGACCTGGTGGGATCCGATGCAGCCGGGGCAGGGCTCGATGTTCGAGAGCTTCGTGGTGTTGTCCGAGCCGTTCTTCAACGAGCTGGTCAATCGGCCGGTGCCGGTGGACATGCGCGCGCTGAAGGCGCTCAAGCAGTCGCCGTTCGCGCTCGACGTGTATTCGTGGCTGACTTACCGGTTCTTTACGATCCAGCGCCGCACCGAGATTCCGTGGGAAGCGCTGCAGATGCAGTTCGGCACGGAAACCGAAAGCGAACGCAAGTTCCGCGCGCTGTTCCGCAAGGCCTTGAAGGACGTGCTGGTGGTCTACCCCGGCGCCAAGGTGGACGCGGATTCGTCCAAGGCGCTGATCCTGCAGCCGTCGCGCACCAGCGTGCGCAAGCTGGGCTGAACCACGCCGCCATCGCAGCGCCCTGGACGCAAAAAAGGCAAGCGTGGAACGCTTGCCTTTTTTGTTGCCCGCCAATGCATCGCGGCGGGCGGGGGATCAGCCGAGGCTGGATCAGGCCGGCTTGATGGCCGAAGCCTGCAGGCCCTTCGGGCCTTGCTTGACTTCAAACGTCACGCGTTGCCCGTCCTTCAGGGTCTTGAAGCCCGAGCCCTGGATTTCCGAGAAGTGCGCGAACAGGTCTGCACCACCGTCGTCCGGGGTAATAAAGCCAAAGCCCTTGGTCTCGTTGAACCACTTGACCGTACCGGTTGCCATAGGAATTTCCTTTTCGAAGCAAGTTCTTGTACACAACGCAAACAACCGTTCAAGCACGTTGAGTTCTCGTAGATACCGAACGGAAGCCGACGAGGTGACACGACTTGACTCGACTGTAGCGGCATCATAACCACTTTGGATTACGGTGTCATGTGCGGCGTAATGCGCACTACAGATACTTTAGGCACATTCCGGTCCGATTTTCAAGCAATTTTACCGACTTGACGGTTTTCCGCGGCTCGAGGGCCCTTCATGCCCTCAGCGTCTGGAAACACAAATTTTGTTAAATTGGAAAACGGTTGATGCGTCACCTCGTTTTGGCTACAGTTGCGCCTTAAGAATCAACTGCGCTTTCAGCGCTGAAAGAGAGGTCGCGTGCCAGCCAAAATCATCACGGTCTTTAATCAGAAAGGCGGTTGCGGCAAGACGACGGTCAGCATGCATCTTGCCGGCACGCTGGGATTGCGCGGAGCCCGTTCGATGCTGGTCGACATGGACGAACAAGGCACCGCCACCCGCTGGGCGGCCCAGGCCAGCGACGAGCGGCCATTTCCGGCCTCGGTGATCGGGCTGGCGCCGTCTGGTGGCGCCATGCACCGGGAGGTCCGCAAGTTTGTCCAGGATTATGACTACATCGTCGTGGACTGCCCGCCGGCAGTCCATTCGGCGGCGCCGTCCAGCGCGTTGCTGATTTCCGATCTCGCCATCATTCCCGTCGTTCCGTCGCCGCCGGACCTGTGGGCCGCGGTAGCCGCGAAAACGCTGGCCCAGCACGCGCAGGTACAGAACGAATCGCTGCTGATCCGGGTGATGGCCAATATGGTCCAGCGCCGGGTGTCGATCGCGCGCCAGGCAATTGAAATTCTTGGCGACGATGGCGACGTTCCGCTGCTGAACTCGATGATCGGGTCGCGCTCGGCATTCCGCGAATGCCAGGCAATCGGCTGCACCGTCCACGGCGTGGCCGGGGCGCGCGAGGCGGTGCAAGAGGTCGACATGATGGTCGATGAAGTGTTGTCTTTGATTGAGCAATAGGCATGGTTACCAAACTAAAAAGCCTGAAAGCCGGCATGCTCGCCGGCATGGCGGCCGAAAAGAGCCGGAACGATACGATGGATCGCTTCGCGCGGGCGGAGGCGGCCATTTCCCGGCATCCCAACGGCTTGCTGCAGGGCAGGGGGGCTGTCGAAGCGCCGCTCAGTTTCAGCGCTGAAAGTCACGACGACAGCGCCGCGGGCCGGCAATTGATCCGAATCCCGCTGGCGCAGCTGCATGACAACCCGCTGAATGCGCGCCGCATCTACGATCCTGCCGTGGTGCAGGAGCGCGCCGCGTCGATCGCCACGCACGGGCAGAAGACGCCGGGCCTGGCCGCACCGGACCCGCAACGCCCTGGCCACTACATCCTGATCGACGGTCATTACCGCAAGCGAGCCCTGGCCTCCGCCGGCAAGCTCGACATGGAATGCTTCGTCGAGAACGACCTGAGCGACCTGGACTTCTACCGGCTGTCGTTCATGCTGAACGAGCAGCGCTCGGACCAGTCCGCGCTCGACAATGCAATTGCCTGGCGCCAGCTGCTGGACGAAGGCAAGGTCCAGAAGGAAGAGGAGATCTGCGAACTGACCGGCATTTCGGCGGGTACGGTGAACAAGACGCTCGCGTTGCTGCGACTGCCGGAGTCGGTGCTGGCCGTGATGCGCGAATGCCCGAGCGCCATCGGCATTGCCGCGGGCTACGAACTGACGCTGTACTTCAAGCTGGCAGGTGAAGAGCGGACCCGCGAGCTGGCCGGACGGATCATCCACGACGGGCTGTCCAGCCGGGAAGTCGAGGCGATCCGCAAGCAGGCGCAGGAGGGCAAGGCCCGCAAGGTCAAGGAGATCAGCCGCCAGTACAAGATCCGTACCGACAGCGGCCAGTTGCTGGGCACGATCAAGGAATGGGATTCGGGGCGGGTGATGCTTGACGTGCAACTGAGCGACCGCAGTGCGCGCGAGGCACTGGTTGAAGCCTTGAAGTCTCGCTTCGGACTTGACAAGACCCTGCTCTGAAACGGGCGGCGGCGGGTTCGCCGCAGCGCTGACACGGGTGCTGTCCCGCCGGGCGGGACATGTATGTGGGGGGGCAGTGGTGACACTGCCCCCCATTTTATTTATTCAGGCCATCAGGTCACGCGGCGAACGTGCCGCAAATGCCGGATCACAGCGCTTGCGGTAGCGCTCCAGCGTGGCGGCAAGCAAGGCGTGCAGGCCGCGCACCGAATAGCCGGCGAGAGGCTGTGCCGCGCGCTTGCGGCGGGCGCGCCCGGTGGGCGGCGCCGTCGCCGGGCCGATCAGGCAGGCGTCTTCCATGCCGGGCCCGTCCCATTGCAGCTGGCGGTCTTGCCAGTGGCGCGCCAGTGCGGACTGCGTCGCGGGCGCGAGGGTGTCCCCGGGGCGGGTCCCGACCACGCCACGCTGGGGCGTAGCGGATTCGATGGTGCTGCCATCGACGGCGCCAGTTGATGCCAGCGATCGCAACGTCGCCGATGACAGCTGGTCCAGGCGGAGTCCTCGCTCGCGCAACAGCAGGATGGCGGCGTGCGCGGCGCGGTAGCGCTGACCGTCGCTGGCTTCGGCCTGTGCCGCCAGCCATGACAGGAAGGCGGCGAGGCTGTCGTCAGGCAGCGGCGCGCGAACGGGCAGTGCAGCCGTTGCCGGCGTCATGGCCCGTTCCGCGCCTGTCGGCGCCGGCCAGCGCGCCGCGCACGGATAGCCGTTATCGTGCATCCAGCGGAACAAGGCAGCCAGCACGCGCAGGCTGTGCCGCTGGCTGGCCGGGCTCAGCGCGCCGGTCAGCGGCCGCCACGCGGCCTGGTGCCGCGGCGCGCGCGGCCCGCACCAGCGGCTGGCGGGTTCGGGGCTGGCCAGGAATGCCAGATAGGCCTGGCGGTCGTCCAGATCCAGTTGCAACAGCCCTTTGTTGCGCTCGAGCGCCGCCCACAGCAGCAAACGCTCCGCCTCCTTGCGATACGCGGCGAAGGTGCTGCCCCGGCCGGCGGCCGCATCGCGCAGCCACGCCCTGACCACCGTCACGCCAAGGCTGTACGGGCAGGCGCCGCCTGTACCGGCGGACGGCGCCTCGGTCAGCCACTCGAGCGGCAACGGCTGGCGCAGGCCCGGACTGAGCGCAGCCGGTTGCAGCGGCGCGCGGTTGCCGACGTGCGCTTGCAGCAGCGGCGCGCCGTCCGCGCCCTTGAAGACCGTGCGATGCTCGCCGAGCCAGCGGTTGATGGCCGTGCCGGCGAGCGCACCGATGCGCGGCACCGTGCGCCACCAGGCGGTACCGCGCTGGTTCGCCAGATCCAATAGAGACTTAAGCGTCACAATACCCGCATTGCGCAGGCGTCGCGCCAGGGCGGGCGCAAACCATAATTCCACACTGTGCTGGTGCTGGGGTGCCGCCGTGCCAAGCCGTTCCAGTTCGCCGAGCGCATCGACCCGGCGGTCCATGCCCCGGTTGGATCGTCCCGGGCCGGCCAGCAACAGGTCGGCCAGGTCGGCGCGCCCGTGCAGGTGCGCCAGCTGGACCATGCGGTCGCGCAACGCCAGCAGGATGCGCAGCGCCGACTCCGCCCCGGCGTCGTCGTCGTCCGTGTCGTCCGCAAGGTAGCGGGGGACCACCATGGCGGCGGGCATGCCCTGGACATAGGCACGCACGGCGGCGAACTCGCTTCGGGTCAGGCTGACAGAGGGCGCGGCAGGAATCATCGGCAGCTTGCGCAGTATGGCTAACTTATTGATTTATAAGGCACTCGGACCGAGACGGAAATGGTCCGGCCCCAAATGCATAGCAAAATGCAATGCCGATAATTCTATGCGCGATGGCGCCGGATGCACAGTGCCTCCCGTACGCAACGACCCGTATGCTGCAATCAGCCGGCATGCGCCGGATCAAACCGGACCGCAAGGCGCCGGTTGGGGATTACCCGCTGCAGCGCACCATCACCTTGCATTCGCCGGGCGCGTTTCATATGCTGCAGCTCAGGAGTTATAAATACTTAGATCAGACTTCAGCCGAATCTAAGGCTCTTGCAACATAAGCGTTTCACACGCACACCGGGGCGATCCGGTATCTCCAGGGCAAGGACGACCTGCGGCCAGACGGGTAGGCTGTAGGGCGGCCCCGGAGCACTGGCGGATCGTATGGAGGTGCAACCGCAGGATAGCGGGGCACGTCCGACAAGCAAGCACGGATTTTCGCGGGGTCCATGCTTGCCGCAATAATAAGAGAGCGGCCATGGCCACCATCCTCTTGATTGAGCCTCATCCCCTCCTGCGCTTGGGACTGCGCCACCTGCTGGCCCAGGCAAACCTCGAGGGCGACCTGCTAGACATCGATCCCCTGGCGCCCATCGACGCCGACCTCTGGCTCAACGATGCAGACCTGATGGTCTTCGGACTGCCGGCCGACCCGGCCAGCGGCTGGTCCATGCTCGAGCAGGTGTGTCAGCGGCTGCGACCACAGCGGGTGCTGGTCCTCAGCGAGCAGGCGATGCCGGCGCTGCCGGAGGGCGGACTGCCCGAGCCGGTGCGTGGCTGCGTGCCGAAGCACTGCAGCGCGGATGCGTTGGATGCGGCGGTGCGGCTGGTGCTGGCCGGCGGCGAGTGCTTCCCGGCGTGGAACCAGCCGGTGCCGGGCCGGCTGGCCGGCACGGATGCGGCACCGGCGCGTGCGCTGGCGCCCGCGCCGGCGGGCGATGCCCGGGTGGTGGCGCTGCGCCCCGTGGACGATGCCAGCCACGACAGCGCGGCGCCGGTGGTGCAACGCCAGTTCGCTGCACACGCCACCGCGTATGAAACGCCATCGGCCGGCGCACACCTGCTGAACATCACCGAGCGCCAGTACGAGGTGCTGGCATTGCTGGCGCGGGGCTATCCGATCAAGACCGTCAGCCGCATGCTGAATATCTCGATCGCCACCGCGAAGACGCATGCCTGCACGCTGTATCAGCGTCTGCACGTGCGCAACAAGGGTGAAGCGGTCTACGTGGCCCTGCAAAAGGGCGCCACGCTCAACTGGGCGGGTCCGGACCCGGCTGCGCCGCCGGCGCGTGTGCCGGCGCCCGTGGGCCAGGCAGCCTGAGCTGGCCGATCCGGCCACCTGTGCGAGCGCTCCACACCATGGCGCTCCACACCATGGCGCAGCACCTCATCCTTCTGCCGCGCGGGGCTCCGCCAAAAGCATGAGGCAGGGGGGACAGCGGCTTGCTACCTTCTGGGAGAAGGCATCCGCACGGAGCGACACCGGCGGGTTGGTGCTGGCGCGATGCCTCCCTGCCGGGCCACAACGCCCGGACCGACCGCGCGGCCACTGCCATGGCTGCCCGGGTTGCCGCCGGACCGAGTCAATGCCGACCTACCTGATCGCGAGCAATGAAATGATGTGCCGGGTCCTCGCACGGCGACTGCATGCGCTGGACCTGCCCAGGCCGATTACCTGGCGCACGCCGCAATGGCTGCAGATTCCGGCGCGCGCGCCGCAGTCTGCTGGGCCGGCGCAGGCCGCAAGGCACGACCCTCGCGCTGTCTCGGGCCACGCGTCAGCGCGCGCCGCCGCGTCGCCGCCGGATCCCGCGGACATGGCCGTCATCGATTGCAGCGGCCTGGACGGCGATCCGCGCGCATGGCTGGACCAACTGCACGCGCGCCTGGCGCCGCGGCGCTGGCTGGTGTTGTCGGATCGCCTCGATCCCGCGTTGATCCTGCATGCCGCGCTGCTCGGCGCCAGCGGCTGCCTGGCCTTGCCCGCGGCGGCGGACCTGGTCTGCGCGGCCACCGCGCTGGTGTGGGCAGGCGGCCAGTGTTTTCCGCGCATGGCGCTGTCGCTCGGCGAGGCGCGTGTGCCCGCGCCCTCCCTCCTTTGTGCGACCCGTCCTACAACCACCGGATGAGGGCGCAATGTTCCTGATGGCCTATGCTTGATTCGCCCGGAGGCAGAAGCTGGCCCTCATTTGCAGGCTGGCCGTCCCGGGGAGAAGGGGGTCGTATGGAGTCCGGACTGGAGTTCCTCGTCGTGCGCGGCTTTGCGGTGCGCGAGGGCCGGGGAAAGTGGGCGTGCTGCTTCGAGATCAGGCTTGCCGCCCATCATGAGGAAGGTTGCGGCGCGGATGGCGCTGCCGGCAGCGATGAGCCGCTGCTGTACCGGGGAGAACTGCACGGGCGCCAGTTCGATTGCGAGCTGGCCGCCGCCGATGCCGCGCGCGCGGCCGGCGAGCGCGAAGCCTTGCTGCGCGTGGAGAGCCTCAAGGCGCTGATCATCGCGCAGCATCGGCACCGCGTGCCGCCGTCGCTGGTGACCTGAACCTGCAGGCACGCGCAGCAGTTGTGCAGCGGCACCCGGCGCGAGCGCCCGGTGCCGCTGTGCATTTGTGCGAGCCTGCTGTGCGGGCCTGGCTGTGCGGGCCCCCTTGCGACGCGGATCGCATCCTGGATCGCACCGTGCGCCGCGTGGTCCGGACCATGCCGCACCGCTACGCGACGCGTGCCCGGCCGGCAAAAAAAGAAGCCCGCCGACCGGGGGACCATGCGGGCTTTGAAAACGCTGCCCGGTGATGCATGGGCAGCGATCCCGATTGAACATATCGAATTGCGCAAAGACTCTCTATCCACCAGAAGGCCAATGCAGTCATGCACTCTCAACCTGTCTGCACCCTGACCGGCGCAGGCCGGGGCGCGCGATGCGCGCGCGTGCGGGCTGGACGATCCGCCCAACCGGTCGATGCCGCCGGGCGCGGCGCGGTGGTACGCTGCGCCACCAGACCCTGACGCGCGCCCGCGCCTGCCCATGAGCCACTGGCATCTCGTTTCCCTGTTCGGCGAATCCGCGTACCTGCTGCCTTGCGCCGTGTTCCTGGCGCTCTGGCTGTACTGGCGCGGCGCGCCCGGAAGCGCGCGCCACTGGGTGGTGGCGTTCGCCGCGGCAGCGCTGCTGGTGCTGGCATCCAAGCTGGCATTCCTGGGTTGGGGCATCGGCAGCGCGGCGCTGAACTTCACCGGGTTCTCCGGGCACGCGATGATGGCGGCGTCGGTGTTGCCGGTGCTGCTCTACCTGGCGGTGCCGGCCGCGTGGCGGCGGCTGGGCTGGCTCGCCGCGGGCGCGGGCGTGGGCCTGGCGCTGCTGGTGGGCGTGTCGCGGCTTGCGCTGCACGCGCACTCGGTGTCGGAGGTGGCGGGCGGCCTCGCTGTCGGCCTGTGCGTGAGCGTGCCGTTCATCCTGCGGCGCACCACGCCGCACGGACCGCTGGCGATGGTGCTGACCAGTGTGGTGCTGGCCACGGCGCTGGTGATGCCGATGACCGGCACCGTGGGCGCCTCGCACGCGCTGATCCAGCAACTTGCCATGCTGCTGTCGGGCCGCGACCGCACCTTCCAGCGCGGCGAATGGGCCATGCACTGGCAGGCGCCCGCCTACGCGGGGCGCGACGCACGGGTGTGTTGCCGCTCCTGCTGAGCTGCTGAGCTGCTGAGCGCGGCCGCGCCAGGCGGATTGCCGCGCCCCGGGCTGTGTGCGCCCGCCAACAGACACTGCCGGGCGGCTCGGCAACCATCGCTGCATCGGGGATTGCATTCGCGGTGGGCAGCCATGGCATCCAGTTCGACCTTTGCGGCAGAGCGCCACACGGCGCTGCACCTGTTGTACCGGCTGGCCGACGCGGTGCTGGTCGGCGCCTGCGCGGTAGTGATCGGTGCGCTGTACTTTCCGGAAGGGATCCGCGGTGCCGCGCCGGTGCACGGCTTTCTTGCCGCGCTGTGCTCGATCGGGGTGCTGGCGGTGTTCCCGGCCTTCGGCATCTATGAATCGTGGCGCGGCCGCAGCCGCGCTGCGCTGGTGCTGCGCCTGCTTGCCGCGTGGACCACGGTGTTCATCGTCGGCCTGATGACGGCGTTCCTGATGCACCAGATCGCCGCGGTGTCGCGGGTCTGGTCGCTGGGCTGGTTCGGCTCCAGCCTGCTGGCGCTGGCTGGGGTGCGCGCGGTCATGTTCCGCATGCTGGGCAATGTGCGCGAGCAGGGCATCAATGCCAAGCGCGTGGTGATCTTCGGCTACGGCCCGCTGGGGCGCGAGATGTACCTGCGCGTGGACCAGATCCGCGCCGCGGGCTACCGCGTGGTCGGCATCTACCATGAAGAGCCGATCGCGGTGCCCGATGGCGTGGTCTCGCTGCGCACCATGGAAGAGGTCAACCTGTTCGTGCGCAGCCAGGCCGTCAGGGAAATCTGGCTGACGCTGCCGATGGCGGCTTGCCGCGACCTGTACGACGTGGTGCGGCAGTTCCGCAATGAGCTGATCGACATTCGCTGGGTCCCCGACGTCATGTCGGTGGAGCTGCTGGGCCACCGCTTCAGCGAGTTCCTCGGCCTGCCCGTGATCGACCTGAACAGCCCGCCGGTGTCGGGCATCACTGGTCTGCTCAAGGCCAGCTTCGACCGCGCCTTCGCGCTGGCCGCGCTGGTTGGCCTGGCGCCGGTGCTGCTGGTCGTGGCGGTGCTGGTGAAGCTCTCGTCGCCCGGGCCGGTGCTGTTCCGCCAGCGGCGGCTGGGCATGGACGGACGCCCGTTCGACGTCTTCAAGTTCCGCACCATGCGCCAGCACGCCGACGTGGGCGTGACGCAGGCGGTACGCGGCGACGCGCGCGTGACACGGGTCGGCGCCTTCCTGCGCCGCACCAGCCTGGACGAGCTGCCCCAGTTCTTCAATGTGCTGCGCGGCGAGATGTCGGTGGTGGGCCCGCGCCCCCATGCGATGGAGCACAACGAGCTCTACAAGGAGCTGATCGACCGCTACATGCTGCGGCACCGGGTCAAGCCTGGCATCACCGGCTGGGCGCAGATCAACGGCCTGCGCGGGCAGACCGATACCGTCGAGAAGATGCGCCGGCGGATCGAGTTCGACATCTACTACATCCAGCACTGGTCGTTCCAGCTCGACCTGCAGATCATCCTGCGCACCGCGCTGCACGGCTGGACCGGCGCCAGTGCGTATTGAGGGCAGCTGTGGCGGTACCCGGGGGGCGCACGGATTCGTGCGCAAACGTACCGAAGCCGCAGCCTGTTAAGCGTGCAATAGGCCGCACTCATAAAAAATCCGGAGGTGTTCCATGAAAGCAACCATCCGCAGCATCCTGGGCGAAGTTGCCCGGCTCGATGTGCCGCTCGCCGATCTGGCAGACAGCGATGACCTGTATGCCGCCGGCCTGTCGTCGCTGGCCACCGTGCACGTGATGCTCGCGCTCGAGAACGCTTTCGACATCGAGATCCCGGACCAGATGCTGACGCGCCAGCTGTTCCGCAGCATCGATTCCCTGGCCGCCGCGGTCGAGCAGATCCGGCAGCAGCAGGAGGCGGCATGATTCCCCGCCTGGGCCGCCCTGTTCTGACCAACGCCGCCAGCCTGTTGCTGGCCGATCGTTCCTGAGGGAGATCGCATGGACCTCCATCCCCTGACCGACGGTACCGCCCAGGGTGGTGCCGCGGCCGAGCCGGGCCCCGCCACGCGCGGCAAGCCGGCGCCCCCTGCATCCGGCCCCACGTTCCTCGAGCAGCTGGTGGCCGAGGGCCTGATGATCCCGACCGGCGTGCCCGGCCTGTATGGTCGCAGCTCCACCTTCGAATCGATCTGCGAAGGCATGAACAATGTCATGACGCACCTGGGGCGCGGCCTTGGCGCGGAAACGCTGCACTTCCCGCCGGCCATGGGCCAGGCGGACTTCGAGGCCAGCGGCTACATGAAGAGCTTTCCGCAGCTGGCGGGCACCGTCCACAGCTTCTGCGGCGATGACAAGGGGCACCGCCGCCTGCTGGCGCGCCTGGAAGACAAGGGTGACTGGACCGACCAGCAGCAGCCGACCGGCGTGGTGCTTACGCCGGCCGCGTGCTATCCGGTCTACCCCGTGATCGCGCGGCGCGGTCCGCTGCCGGAGGACGGCAAGGTGATCGACGTGATGTCGTACTGCTTTCGCCACGAGTCCTCGCTGGAGCCGACCCGCATGCAGCTGTTCCGCCAGCGCGAGTATGTCTGCCTGGGGACGCCGCAGCGGATCGCGGCGTTCCGCGAGCAGTGGCTCGCGCGCGTGCCGGAGCTGGCCGCGGCGCTGCAGCTGCCGGTGGAAATCGATGTCGCCAGCGATCCGTTCTTCGGACGCGCCGGCAAGCTCGTGGCCGAAAGCCAGCGCGAACTGAGGCTCAAGTTCGAGCTGCTGATCCCCATCAACGACGGCGCACCGCCTTCGGCGTGCATGAGCTTCAACTACCACATGGACCACTTCGGCAACATGTGGGATCTGCGCACCGCGGATGGCGCGGTGGCGCATACGGGCTGCGTCGGCATCGGCGTCGAGCGCATGGCGCTGGCGCTGCTGCGCCACCACGGGCTGGATCCGGCACGCTGGCCCCAGCCCGTGCGCGACACGCTGTGGGGAGGGTAAATGTACGGCGACGGCAGGACCAGGGTTCGCGCAGGCCGCTCCACCTGGCACGGCGGCAATCCGGTCTGGTCCCATGCGAACCAGCATATCGACCTGTGGGTCGAGCTGCTGCAGGGATGGGACCTGGAGCCCATTGCCGCGCTGCCGTTCACCGTGGCCCAGGACTTCGAAGGCGACCAGTTCACGCTGTCCGCGTTCCCTGCCAACGACCTCGAGCGCCTGTACGGCATCGTCACGCACGAGCTGTCGATGTACGACCGGCTCGAGGCGCATGTGGCCACCCAGACCGCGCGCGGCAACGTGGTGCTGCTGGAAGTCGACAGCTACCAGCTGCCGCAGCCGGCCGGCACCTATCGCCGCCAGCATATGCGCTCGTGCATCGGCATTGACGTGCTGGTGCCCGAGGCGGCCGCCGTGGGCTATTTCCACGGCGACGGCTATCACACCGCCAGCGGCGAGGACTATGCCGCCATCTTCCGCCCGGCGACCGTCGGCTACGGCGAGGTGGCGGCCTTTCCGCATGCCTCGGTGGCGCGGCGGCGCTTTGCGGCGCTGACCGATGCCGCGCTGATGCGGACTTCGCTGGAGCTGCTGCGCCATCACCTGTCGCGCCGTCCGCAGCACAACCCGATCAGCGTGTTCCGCATGGCGTTCCCGAGCCATCTCGAGCACCTGATGGCGCGCGGCGAGCCCAATTTCCAGGTCTATGCGGCCAGCGTGCTGCGCCAGCTGGGCGTCAATTTCGAACTGCTCGGCCGCTACCTGCGCTGGCTGGTGATGCACGGGCACTCGCTGCCCGACTGCATCGGCGAGGCCTGCTACACCATGGCCTCCGAAGCCATGGTGATGCAGTTCCGGCTGATGCGCGCGGTGATCAGCCGCAAGTCCGATCCGTGCCAGGACTGCCTGGACCAGCTCGAGCAGGCCTACCAGGGCACGGTGCCGGCGCTGGCCTCGCACTTCGGCGCCAGCGTGGCCTGAGCGCACGCGACGCGGCGGCAATGCCGCAGGGTCAGTCCCGAACACGACCACTGCCACGAGGCTGCGCGGCGCATCCGCCTGATGCATGAGGGCGAACCCGATGGGGCGGCCGGCGCCATCCCTTCGGGCGAGATCTACGCCATCAATGCCGACCGGCCGGCCAGCTCCGCCGCATGGCGCGCATAGGGCCTACAGGACACGCCAGTGCGCCGCCGCCAACCGGTTCTCCCGTTGTCAGGCCTGGCCTGGCAGCGCTTCATGCCAGCGCGCCACCGGCCTGCCGCCGCCAGCGGAGCTTGCATTTGCCGCCAGCCGCGGGCGCCGTGGCGGCCTGCTACCAACCAACCAAAGGATGAACGAGTACCAACCGTCTGCCTACTGTCGCTTCAGTGCGCCATGGCACTTAATACAGTCAACAGACGAGGCAGGCACACAGCGCACCGCAGGCCTGAAGCGTCGGGACGGAATGCCGCTTGCGGCCCGTCATCAGCCATGCATACGCGGTGTCAACAAGTCGGTAAGCATCAGTCACGGGTGGAGCGGTACGCCGGGCTTTGCACCACGCAACCAGTGCGCGAGCGGCGGCACAGTGCCGGTCCCGGGTCAACGGGGAGAATCAGCATGATCACGCAACGGTCGGACCTGCATGTCAATCATCTGCTCAATGCCCTGCCGCGGCAGGAATGGGAGACGCTGTCGCGCCACTTTGAACTGGTCCGGCTGCGTGCCGGCGAACTGCTGACGGATACCAGCCAGCGCATCGTGCATGTGTATTTCCCGACCACGTCGGTGGTGTCGCTGCTGTCGCTGCTCGAAGACGGCGCCACGGTCGAGTTTGCCGCGGTCGGCAATGAAGGCCTGGTCGGCATTCCGGTGGTGACCGGTGGCGATACCATGCCCAGCCGCGTCGAAGTGCGCAGCCCGGGCTTCGCCTACCGCATTCCCGCGCGCGCACTGCGTGCCGAGCTGTCCTACCTGCCCACCCTGCAGCGCGTCACGCTGCTGTATGTGCAGGCGGTGCTGACGCAGATCGCGCAGACCGCGGCTTGCAACCGCCACCATTCGCTGAACAAGCAACTGTGCCGCTGGCTGCTGCTGGCGCGCGACCGGATGAACTCCAACGAGCTGGTCATCACCCAGCAGGTCATCGCCAACATGCTGGGCGTACGCCGCGAAGGCGTCACCGAAGCGGCCGGCAAGCTGGAAAACCTGGGCCTGATCCACCACAGCCGCGGCCATATCACCATCCTCGACCATTGCGGGCTCGAGAAGCATTCGTGCGAATGCTACAAGCTGGTCAAGCGCGAGTACGACCGCTTGCTGCCGGCGCTGGCTCACGCGTGACGTGCCACGGGCGCACGGCAAAGCAGGGGTCGTGCGCCCGCCGCACTTGCCGTTGGCGTCAGGCGTATGCCGGCCGCGCGGGGTCGGCGGCGCCGAACGACGACAGCAGGCCGGCGATGACCGTTTCATAAGCGCACTCCATCGTATCCAGGGACTCGGCGCAGCGGTCCGGACGGCTGCGCGCCATGGCCCGCGCCAGGCGGAACTGCACCACCTTGCATTCCGAAGCCAGGCTGTTGGCCGCCCGTGCGACACGCGCGGGCACATCGTAACCATGCTCGCCGAACCAAGCGAGGCAGTGATGCAGCATCTCGAAGTTCGCCCCCAGCTGGCGCGGCAGGTTGAAGCCGTAGTGATGGAAGTAGGCATCACCGCGCGCCAGGATCACCGCGACGTGCTGGTCGAAGTCGGCGCGCCAGCGCGTGACCGGGTTCAGCGCCGGGCGGCGGCCCAGGTGATGGCGCATCAGCGCCGCCGCCGCGTCGGCCGCGGCCGCGTCGGGCAGCGGGGTGCGCACGCGCTTGGCGCATTCGGCGTAGGGGAACAGGATGTTGCCGTCGCGCAGCGCGGGGGTCAGGCGCAACAGTCCGCGGTAGTCCTCGTCTTCGGCGCGGTGGTAGCCGAGGCTGTGATAGTAGGACAGCCGTTGCGCCGCGGCGTCGATCCGGTCGATCGCGACGGTGGTCTTCGCATGCGCCTGGCGATAGGCGGTGGCGCGCGTATCGGGCAGGTAGTAGCTGTCGACCTCCACCAGCACGGTGTGGCCGCGCCCGACCTGTTCGGCCAGGTGAGCCTGCAGCGTGTCGTAGATTGCCATTTCCTGCACCACCGTGCCGTACAGCAGTTCGAGGTCCGCCTGCGGATACTTGAAGTAGGTGAAGTGGTCGCCCTCGTAGTCCTGCGCCACGGTGAAGGCCAGCGCCGCGCGCGGGTCGAGGCCCCAGCCATACAGCAGCTCGATCCACAGGTCCATGTAGCAATTGCTCTCCTGCCAGATCGCGGCGTCATCGTGCAGCCAGCGCTGCACCGGCCTGGCCAGGTGGCACGGCGACTGCCGCGTGCAGGCGTAGCCGCCGCGGTGGCTGGCCGGGGTTGCCGTGGTTGCTGCCGTCGTTGCCACCGCGCGCTCCATGTCGTTCCTCCGCAGTACGTGCCTGCCGCCGGGCCGCGATGGCAAGCGGTGCGCCTGCACGGCCAACTGTATTGCACCGCCGGCGGGCACGGCCATCGGTGCGTTCTCCAACAGAGCATGCGCGATCGCAGGCCGCCGCGGCGCGGGGGCCCGCGCCCTGGCGCGGCGGCGCGACGAGGGTGTGCGGAATCGAACAGATTGCGCCAGGGTGCCTGCCTAGACTGGCTGGCATCCCCGTCATGGCGGTCAGGGACCGCTGCCGTGCGTACCCGTTTCTGCGAGGCCGCCGCAATGCCAGCAGTGGCCGGGCAACGCCGGGCAAAACGCGCGGGACGCTTGGAACAGGCGACACGTCAGGAGGCATGATGCGAATTCGGACCCGGGAAGAGAACCAGACGCCGCCGCCAGTCAACGGCGAAATCCATGCTGCCCTGCAGGAGCTGGGCGAACCGGCGGTGCATCGCGCCGCGTTGCCGGTGGTGCAGCCCGTGATCCTTGCCGGCGGCGCCGGTACGCGCCTGTGGCCGCTGTCGCGCGAGCAGTTCCCCAAGCAGCTGCTGAACCTGATTGCCGAAGACACGCTGCTGGAAGCCACGGCCAACCGCCTTGCCGGCGTGGCCGCCCTGGCGGGCCGCCCCGATGGCATGGAAGCGGCGCAGATCGTGGTCTGCGGTGAAGAGCACCGCTTCATGATCACCGACATGATGAAGCGCGCAGGCAAGCCGGCCCGCGTGCTGTCCGAGCCGTGCGGGCGCAATACCGCGCCGGCGCTGACGGTGGCCGCGCTGCATGCGCTGGCCGCCGCGGGCGAGGGCGGCGATGCCGTGCTGGTCGTCACGCCGGCCGACCACAGCGTGGCCGATGTCGCGGCTTTCCGCGAGGCCATCGCTACGGCGATCCACCATGCCGACCACGGTGCCATCGTCACGCTGGGCGTGAAGCCGGTGGCGCCGGAAACGGGTTTTGGCTACATCCGCGCGGCCGGCGGTGCCGACCATGGCGCTTTCATGCTGGACCGTTTCGTCGAGAAGCCGCACCTGGAGCTGGCCAAGCACTATGTGGAGTCCGGCGAGTTCTGGTGGAACAGCGGCATCTTCGTGGTGCGGGCGTCGGTATGGCTGCGCGCGGTGGCCGAGCTGCAGCCGGAGATGGCGCGGCAATGCCGTGCCGCCTATGCGGCGAGCGAACGCGCCGCCTGCGCTGGCGAAGTGCTGTGCCTGGGCAAGGAAGCGTTCCACGACTGCCCGTCCGACTCGATCGACTACGCGGTCATGGAGAAGCTCGAGACCCTGCCTGACGTCGCCGGCATGCTGGTGCCGCTGGATGCGGGCTGGTCCGACGTGGGCTCATGGGCGGCGATCTGGGATATCGCGCCGAAGGACGCCAGCGGCAATGCCGGGCGCGGGCGCGTGCTGTTCGACGGTGCCAGCTCGTGCCTGGCGCATTCCGAAGGCCGGCTGATCGCGTGCGTCGGCGTGCAGGACGTGGTGGTGGTGGAAACCGCCGATGCGGTGCTGGTGGTGGACAAGGCCCACGTGCAGGACGTGAAGAACATCGTGCAGCGCATCCGCTCCGAGCATGGCAATGAAGTGGTGAACCATCGCAAGGTGCGCCGGCCCTGGGGCTGCTTTGACTCGATCGACCATGGCGACCGCTTCCAGGTCAAGCGCATCGTGGTCGAGCCTGGCGCCAGCCTGTCGTTGCAGATGCACTACCACCGTGCCGAGCACTGGGTGGTGGTGCGCGGCACCGCGCGCGTGACCTGCGGCGACAACATCAGCATTCTTTCGGAAAACCAGTCGACCTATATCCCCATCGGCACCTTGCACCGGCTGGAGAACCCGGGCAAGACGCCGCTGGAGATCATCGAGGTGCAGTCGGGCGCTTATCTGGGCGAAGACGACATCGTGAGGTTCGAAGACAACTACGGGCGCAAATAAGGGGTCGGCGGCCAGTGCATGCGTGCGGCGCCGGCAGGCGCGCGGGCACGCACGGCTTGCTGCGTGATTGGCGAGAGGCAGCGTGTGGCGGGAGAGAAGTCGTGAGCAGAATGTCATTTGCCGGAGCCGTTCCGGTACCCGACCAGGTGTCGCCGCGCAGCGGCGCGAACGCGCGCGTATTGCTGGATCACGCCGGCTGGATCCTTGCCGCCGGGCTGGCCGGCGCGGCCTTCGCCTGGCTGGCGTGGCTGTCCACGCCCGACGTGTATCGCGCCAAGTCGCTGGTGCAACTGCAGACCCGCGACGGTGCCGGGCGCGCGGCCGCGCCGCAGCTGGACCTTGGCATGCTGAAGAGCCGTGCCGTGGTCGGGCCGGTGGTCGAGCGCCTGCACCTGGACATCGAGGTCCAGCCGTTGCGCGCGCCGCTGCTGGGCAGCCTGGTCAACCACTTCGCCGAGCCCGGCAAGCTGCGCGGGCCATGGCCGGCGGAACTGGGCTATGCATGGGGCGGCGAGCGCGTGGCGGTGGAGCGCCTGAACGTCCCCGCGCGCCTGCTCAACGTGCCGCTGACGCTGGAGATCCTGCCCGACAACGGCTTCCGGCTGAGCGGGCCGGATGCGCAAGTCGAGGGCCGCGCCGGCCAGGTGGCCGAGGCCAGTGGCATCTCGATGCTGGTGGGGCGCATCGAGGCGCGCCCGGGCACGCGCTTTCTGGTCACGCGGCGCGACCTGACGCTGACCGTCGATGCCGTGACGCGCGAACTGCGCGTCGACAGCGAATCGAGCGACGCCACCACGCTGCGCATCAGCTGGCAGAACCGTGACCCCGCCACCGCGGCCGCGCTGGTCAATGGCATTGCCGATTCCTATATCAAGGGCCAGGCCGAGCAGCGCCAGGACGACACCGCCGCGACGCTGGCCTTCCTGTCGGGCGAGCTGCCGCGCGTGAAGGCCGAGCTGGAGCGCGCCGAGGGCGCGCTGACGCGCTACCGCTCGCGCTCGGGTTCGCTGGCGCCGAGCCAGGACGTGCAGTCCTACCTGAACGGCAGCATGGAATACCAGCGCCAGATCGCGCTGCTGCGCCTGGAGCGCACCAAGCTGCTGCAGCGCTTCACCACCGAAGCCAATGAAGTCCGCACCGTCGACAGCCAGATCCAGCAGCTCACGCGCGAGCGCCAGGAAATGGACGCGCGCATGCAGAACCTGTCAGCGTCCGAACGCGAGTCCGTGGCGCTGACGCGCGACGTCAAGGTGGCCGAAGACATGTACATGACGCTGCGCAACAAGGTCGAGCAATTGTCGCTGGCGCAGCTTGACCGTACCGGGCAAGTGCGCATCGTCGACAACGCCCTGACCCCCACTGTGCCGATCGGCATGGGACCGTGGACGCCTGCTGCCGGCGGCGGCGTGCTGGGCATGCTGCTGGCGGCAGGCGCGCTGACGCTGCGCCAGCGCGTGCGGCCCACCGTAGCCAGCGCCAATGATGCCGAGGACAAGCTCGGCATCACCATGCTGGGCGACATTGCCTTCAGCCGCGAACAGGCGGCGCTCGAGCGCATGGTGTCGGCCAAGGCCCTGCTGGGCGTGGCCGCCGGCTACGCCGCGCCGCCGTTGGCGCGCCTGGAACGGCCGCGGCCGTCGAGCGCGGTGATCGACGTGTCCGCGCTGGAAGATGACAGCGAGCGGATGCTTCGGCTTGGCCTGCACGACCAGTTCCTGCTGGCGCGCAACGCGCCGCACTCGCTGGCGGTGGAAGGGCTGCGCAATATCCGCGCCGCGGTGCATTTTGCCCTGCGCAGCGCGCCCGACCATGTCATTGCCGTGACCAGCCCGGCGCCCGGCGCCGGCAAGACCTTTGCGTCGGTGAACCTGGCCGTGCTGTTTGCCGAAGCTGGCCAGCGCGTGCTGCTGATCGACGCCGACCTGCGCCGCGGCCGCGTGGCGAGCTGGTTCGACCAGCCCGCCGAATCCGGCCTGGCCGAACTGCTGACCGGGCATGTGCCGCTCGCCGCGGCGGTGCGGCCCACGGTGGTCAACGGCTTGTCGATCCTGCCGGCGGGTTTGCCGCCGCCGAATCCTTCCGAGCTGCTGATGCGCCCGGGCATGGCGGAGATGTTGCGGCAGTGCGCCGCACGCTTCGACCTGGTGCTGGTCGACACGCCGCCGGTGCTGGCGGTGGCCGATGCCAGCCTGGTCGCGAACCTGGCGGGTTCGACCCTGGTGGTGATGCGTGCCGATGCCACGCTGCCGGGCCAGGTCGATGAAACGCTCAAGCGCCTGCAGCGGGCCGACGCGCGCCTGCTGGGCGGCATTCTCAACTGTGTGGTTGCCAAGCGCAGCAATCGTGCCGAGTTCGACAGCGTCAATCCTTACCTCGGCATGCCGGCGACCGCGCCGATGTCGCGGCGGATCGGGCAGGCACTGCATCGCGAAGACAAACGAGAATAAGAGGCCGCCGCGGCCGGTGAGCGTACCCGTTTCTGCGTGCGCTCCCCGGCCGTGTTCCACCGGTTCAGCGGCCGACCATGCGCGCTCCAGGAGGCGACATGAGGCGGCTTATGTTTGAAGGCTGTGCCGGCTGGCTGCACGAGGCACAAGGAAAGACCGGGGTAGTGCTGTGCGCGCCGCTGGGCCACGAGGCCATGTGGTCGCACCGCGCATGGCGGCATCTCGCCGACGATCTCGCCGCGGCCGGCATGCCGGTGCTGCGCTTTGACTATCCTTGCACCGGCGACTCCGCCGGCGCCTGCGAGGCCGCGCATTTTCTCGGGCGCGCCACCTCGAGCATCGTCGCCGCTGCCGCGCAGCTGCGCGCGCTGGCCGGCGTGGAACGCATCGTGCTGTGCGGGCTGCGCGTGGGAGCAAGCCTTGCGGTGCAGGCCGCCGAGGCGATGCGTTCGCACCCGGCATGGCAGGGCGGCGTTGCCGGGCTGGTGCTGCTCGCGCCTGTGGTCCACGGCCGCGCCTACCTGCGCGAGCTGCGGGCACTGCATCGGAACTGGCTCAACAGCGCCGGGCCGGCCGAGGCCCTGCCCCCGCCGCCTGGCGCGCTCGACGTGCTGGCATTCCGCTTCAGCGCCGACACCGTGCGCGAACTCGAGGCGCTGCGCCTCGACCGCGTCACGGCCTGCCCCGCGCCGCGCGTGCTGCTGCTCGACCCCTGGCCTGGCACGGCCTCCGCGGCCGACGCGCTGGCGCAGCAGTACGCGGCAGGCGGCGTGCAGGTCGATGCGGCCGCGTTCCCCGAATACGCCGACATGATGCAATCGGCCGAGTTTGCCGGGGTGCCGGCGCAGGCCTGGCGACAACTGGTGCAGTGGCTGGCGCCGGCACCGGCCGCGTGGGCGACGGTAAGGCGGCCCATGCACCGCGTGGTGCGCACCACGTCCCTGCGCGTGGCGGTCGATGGCGTGGTCGAAGAGTCGGGCTGGCTCGACGCGCGGCGCCAGTTCGGCGTCCTGTGCATGCCGCACGACGCCGTGCCCGCGCCCGTCGCGGTGATCTTTCCGAATACCGGCGGCAACCACCATGTCGGCGATGGCCGCATGTTCGTCACGCTGTCGCGCCGGCTGGCAAGGCAGGGCGTGGCCTCGCTGCGGCTGGACGTGGCGGCGCTGGGCGACAGCCCGCGTGCGCCGCGCAGCATGAGCATCGCGGAGATCTACGCGCCAGGCCCGCACGCCGACGTCAGCGCCGCGGTCGACTGGATGCGCGCGCGCGGATTCCGCTGCATCGTGCTGGCCGGCGTGTGCTCAGGCGCCTACCTCAGCCTGCACGCTGCATTATCCAACCCCGGCGTGAACGGCCTGGTGCTGGCCAACCTGGTGAAATTCCGCTGGGACCGCGCCGATGCCCGCAGCGCGGTCATCGGCGCGCGATCATGGCAGGGCTGGCTTTCCGCCGCGCGCCGTCGCGTCAATTGGCAACGGGTGTTGCAGGGCCAGGTGAGGATCGGCCCGCTCGCCGCGGCCATGGCGCGCCATGCGTACCGGCACGCCACCGAGCGCGTAGCGTTCCGCCTGACGCGGCTGCGCGGTGACGAAGACCTGGCGTCAGCCACGGCTTACGCGCGGGCTGCGATGCGGTGCCTGAACGAGCGTGGGGTGCGGACGGACATGCTGTACGGGTCGGAGGACATGGGGCTCGACGAGGCCCGGCTGCGCTTCGGCAGAGATCTGGAAGCGCTCGCGGCGTTGTCGCATATCACTGTGTATCGGCATGGGTGTATGGATCATGCGTTGTTCCTGGCGGGGGGGAGGCAGGTTTTTTGTGACCAGGTGGTGGGGCATGTGATGGGGACGTTGGCTGCGTTGGAGGGGGTGGGGGAGGGGTTGCCGTCGCGGGCTGTTAAGGTGTGTTGAGGGTTATTCGGTTGGGTGCTGTTGGTGACATGCTGTCGGCTTTTGAACCGCCTGGTTCCGCCCTGCTGGGCGGGTCACTTTTTGGCCGAGCGCCAAAAAGATGGAATGAACGCGCCCCGGCCCGCTCCGATTAAAGGCGCCGGCAATTCAAGTTGTGACATCTGGGGAACGTGAAGGGTAGGCGGGTCCCCCCATCACGAAACGGCATCGATGTGCCAGAGTGGGAGTGTGAGCAACCACGCGAGGATGGAGGGACCCGAGATGAATACTACGACTTACGGCCTCGACATTGCAAAGACTGTCTTCCAGCTCTATTGGGTCGAGCCTTCCGGCAAGTGTTGCAACCGCCGCTTCAACCGTACGAAGCTGATCGAGTTCCTGGCCAAGCGCGAGCCGGGACGGGTAGCGCTGGAAGCGTGCGCGAGCGCGCATTGGTGGGCGCGTCAGTTGCAGGGCTTGGGCCACAAGCCGGTGCTGCTGCACGCGCGCTATGTGCGCCCGTTCGTGCAGACCAATAAAACCGATGCGGCCGATGCGAAGGCAATCTGGACTGCAGCGCAACAGCCGGGCATGCGCGAGGTGGCGCCAAAGTCCGAAACCCAGCAGTGCGTGCTGGCGGTGCATGCCATGCGTTCGCTGCGCATCAAGATGCGAACGATGCTGGTCAACCAGTTGCGAGGCATGCTGGTTGAATTCGGCATCCACTTCCGACGCGGCCGCCAGGCCGGGCTCGACGAGATCGTGCAACGTCTGCCGGAGATCGAGTCTCGCGTACCGCCGACGCTGTTCGAGGCCGTACATCAGCAGTTGCGCAGCCTGGAGAGTCTGGACCGTGAGATTGCCGAGTACGACCGTCAGATCACTGCCTGGGGTCGTCAGGATCGCGCCTGTCAGACTATCAGCGCCATCCCTGGCATAGGGATGCTCACTGCCACGGCCTTGGTGGCGACGATCGGTGAAGCGCGCACGTTCAAGTCCGGGCGGCAGCTGGCGGCATTCCTGGGTCTAGTGCCCAAGCAGACCGGTACCGGCGGCAAGGTCCGACTGGGTGGCATCAGCAAACGCGGCAATCCCTACCTGCGCACCTTGCTCATCCACGGCGCACGGACGGTGCTGAGCCATCTGCGACGCAAGAACCAGGGTGGCTGGAGCCAGGCATTGGCCCAGAAACGCCCCACTAACGTCGTGGCGGTTGCCATGGCCAACAAGACGGTACGCACGGTCTGGGCGCTGTTGGCCCACGAGCGGACCTATGACCGAGACTACGTCTCGGTCAGGCCTGCCTGATGGCAGGCTGAGCAAGCAAGGAAGAATCCGTCCACAGGTTGCGACGGTAATGTCAGCGTGATGGCAAAACAGGTTGGACCGCGGGAGTGCAAGCCCAATTGGTTACTGGTGCGGCAAGCACGGCAAAAAGATAGGGACACTCCCGGCGAAATCCATCAGGGCCCGCAGGCGTGGCCTGCACCGCAAGGCCGGATATAAGTCTGCAGCCAATCCTGTCCCGCCTGATGTTGGCGTTATCTTGCAAACCGGGCGCGTTCATATAAGTAACCAAAAAACGCGTCGCCTGTGCGGCTGGCAATCAATTCCACGGCGTTGGTGGTTCGGGCGGCGGTGATTTCCGTTTAGCGTGGGTGCCCGTTCGAGCCTGCTAACGCTATGTGAGTCAGGGGTGGTGCCTGCGATCACCTGCTTTTGAACAATCCCAACAGGGTGTAGGCAGCCTGCTGCGGGCGATATCGCGGGGACGCCTGCGGCTGCTGCGCAGGCTCAATATGCGCTGATGGTGTTTGGGCGTTCGCGCGTAGCGCAGGAAAAGGCGTTGACGCGATATCGCTATCGCGGGATTGCCTTGGTCACCGCCGTGCATGGGCACGACTTCGTGGAAGCTCCTGCCCTCTCCCCCGGCCCCTCTCCCGCAAGCGGGAGAGGGGAGAAAACCAGCGGGAGGCTAAATCCTTTGGATTCGCGCGCGACAACGCGTGCGAGCGCAGCGACGCACTCCGTGCCAGTGCGCAAGACCTGAGATAGGGAGCGCGCGCAGCGCAGCCGAAGGCGTCCCACCAATAACGTGATAAGCAGGCTGCCACCGACCTAAAGTCGGGTTCGTCCATCCGACCCCGAACGCCAGGCACCTCCCGGTAGCGTCAGCAGGGTCGAACCACCACCAGCACGACCGCAAGTCACAACCGCCAGAACCACCAACGCCGCCTTAGCCAGCCGCTTAGGCGACGCGCTTTTTGGTTACTTATATGAACGCGCCCGGTTTGCAAGATAACGCCAACATCAGGCGGGACAGGATTGGCTGCAGACTTATATCCGGCCTTGCGGTGCAGGCCACGCCTGCGGGCCCTGATGGATTTCGCCGGGAGTGTCCCTATCTTTTTGCCGTGCTTGCCGCACCAGTAACCAATTGGGCTTGCACTCCCGCGGTCCAACCTGTTTTGCCATCACGCTGACATTACCGTCGCAACCTGTGGACGGATTCTTCCTTGCTTGCTCAGCCTGCCATCAGGCAGGCCTGACCGAGACGTAGTCTCGGTCATAGGTCCGCTCGTGGGCCAACAGCGCCCAGACCGTGCGTACCGTCTTGTTGGCCATGGCAACCGCCACGACGTTAGTGGGGCGTTTCTGGGCCAATGCCTGGCTCCAGCCACCCTGGTTCTTGCGTCGCAGATGGCTCAGCACCGTCCGTGCGCCGTGGATGAGCAAGGTGCGCAGGTAGGGATTGCCGCGTTTGCTGATGCCACCCAGTCGGACCTTGCCGCCGGTACCGGTCTGCTTGGGCACTAGACCCAGGAATGCCGCCAGCTGCCGCCCGGACTTGAACGTGCGCGCTTCACCGATCGTCGCCACCAAGGCCGTGGCAGTGAGCATCCCTATGCCAGGGATGGCGCTGATAGTCTGACAGGCGCGATCCTGACGACCCCAGGCAGTGATCTGACGGTCGTACTCGGCAATCTCACGGTCCAGACTCTCCAGGCTGCGCAACTGCTGATGTACGGCCTCGAACAGCGTCGGCGGTACGCGAGACTCGATCTCCGGCAGACGTTGCACGATCTCGTCGAGCCCGGCCTGGCGGCCGCGTCGGAAGTGGATGCCGAATTCAACCAGCATGCCTCGCAACTGGTTGACCAGCATCGTTCGCATCTTGATGCGCAGCGAACGCATGGCATGCACCGCCAGCACGCACTGCTGGGTTTCGGACTTTGGCGCCACCTCGCGCATGCCCGGCTGTTGCGCTGCAGTCCAGATTGCCTTCGCATCGGCCGCATCGGTTTTATTGGTCTGCACGAACGGGCGCACATAGCGCGCGTGCAGCAGCACCGGCTTGTGGCCCAAGCCCTGCAACTGACGCGCCCACCAATGCGCGCTCGCGCACGCTTCCAGCGCTACCCGTCCCGGCTCGCGCTTGGCCAGGAACTCGATCAGCTTCGTACGGTTGAAGCGGCGGTTGCAACACTTGCCGGAAGGCTCGACCCAATAGAGCTGGAAGACAGTCTTTGCAATGTCGAGGCCGTAAGTCGTAGTATTCATCTCGGGTCCCTCCATCCTCGCGTGGTTGCTCACACTCCCACTCTGGCACATCGATGCCGTTTCGTGATGGGGGGACCCGCCTACCCTTCACGTTCCCCAGATGTCACAACTTGAATTGCCGGCGCCTTTAATCGGAGCGGGCCGGGGCGCGTTCATTCCATCTTTTTGGCGCTCGGCCAAAAAGTGACCCGCCCAGCAGGGCGGAACCAGGCGTTTCAACAGCCGACAGCATGTCACCAACAGCGCCCCGCCCAGCAGAGCGGAACCAGTCGTTTCAACAGCCGACAGCATGTCACCAACAACGCCCCGCCCAGCAGGGCGGAACCAGGCGTTTCAACAGCCGACAGCATGTCACCAACAGCGCCCCACCCAGCAGGGCGAAGACCCGCGGTTCCAATGCCGACAGCATGTCACCAACAGCGACCAACTCAAAAGAGAGCTGCAAACAACCCCACCTCATGCCCTCTTCGAACTAGCCCCCCCATACTGATTCATATACCGATACTTCCCGAAATGGTAATGCGCCCGATACCACCGCCCCTCCACCTTCAGCCCATTGAAAATCACCCCCTTTATATCACTCCCCGCCTGCACGATCGCGCGCCGCGTGGCCTTGAGCTCTGATGCCGTGCTGACATCGGCCCGCGCTACCAGGAACACCGCACCGGCCTTGGTTGCCAGCACGCCGGCGTCGGAGGTGGCCAGCACCGGCGGGGTGTCGAGCAGCACCACGTCGTAACGGTTCCTGAGCGTGGCCAGCAGCGTGTCCATGCCGCGCGTCTGCAGCAGGTCGGCGGCCATCGGCGGCTCGGAGCCAGTGGCGATGAAGTCGAGTCCCGGCACCACGTCGCGCTGCAGTACCTGCTCCAGCGGCGTGCCGGTGAGCAGCTCGGTCAACCCGGGCACGCGCGGCTTGCCGAAATGGTGGTTGAGCCCGCCGCGCCGCAGGTCGGCGTCGACCAGCACCACGCGGCGCCCGGCGGTGGCCAGCACCGTGGCGAAGTTGGCCGAGATGAAGGACTTGCCCACTTCCGGCGCCGGCCCGGTGATCACCACCACGTTGTTGCTGTCGCTGTTGAGCAGCGCGAACTGCAGCGAGGTGCGGAAGCTGCGCAGGCTTTCCACCGCCGGGTCGTCCGGCATGCGCCTGGCGAGCAGCTTGTCGATATCGGGCCCGCCGCGCAGGCGCGACTGCGCCCCGCTGTAGGGCACCGTGGCGTACACCGTCATGCCGGTCTCGCGCTCGATCTCGTCCGCATCGGCGACGCCGCCGTCGAACAGCCGGCGCAGCACCACCACCGCAGTGCCGGCCAGCAGGCCCAGCAGTACCGAGGCTGCGGCGATCAGCTTGCGGTTGGGTTTGACCGGACGGATCGGCACCTCGGCCGGGTCCACCAGCCGCGCCGTGCCGATCTTGCTGGCCTTGACCAGCCTGAGCTGCTGCACGTCATTCAGCAGCGACTGGTACATCTCGGTGCTGACCCGGACGTCGCGCATCAGCCGCAGCACGTTCTGCTCGATATCCGGCAGGCGCTGGATCTTGCCGCCGACGGTGCCGATCTCGGCGTTCACGTCGGCGATCTGCTTGTCCAGGATCTCGATTGCCGGATGGTTGGGCGTGAAGCGCGCAATCAGTTCCTGGCGCCGCTGGCGCAGGTCCGCCAGCTTGGTCTGGGCAGCCACGGACTGCGCCAGCACCAGCCGGGATTCTTCGTTCAGGTCGATGGTGCCGCGCTGGTTGCGCATGGCGTTGTAGCGCGATTCGGCGCTTTCCAGCTGCTGCTTGAGCTGCGGCAGCTGCGCTTCCAGGAAGGCCAGCGACTTCTCGGCCTCGGCGGCCTTGCGGCGCAGGTTCTGCTCGACGTACTCGTTGCCGATCTCGTTCAGGATGGCGGCGGTCTTCTCGGCCGAGGTGCCCTCCAGCGCCACGCCGATCACGCCGCTCTGCTTGCCGCGCTCGGTGATCATCAGCTGGCTCTGCAGATCGGCAATGGCCACCGCACGCGGCACGCGCGAGACATGGAACACCGCGCCGGGGCGGCCTTCGAGCTGGCTGATTTCGAGCGTGACCTTGCCGCTGTGGGTCGCCACCGTCAGCGGCACGCCGACGCGGCCTTCAGCCACGGCATCGTCGCTGGCGAAGGCCACCCGGTACTTGTCGTTGCCCAGCGCGGTCACGGTGATCAGCCGACGCTCCATCGCGGGCGGCACTTCCAGGCTCGAGACCGCGATCGCCTCGCTGCCCCACGCATAGCCGCCCCGGCCGAACAGCCCGGGCTGCGACAGCTCGCGGTTGAAGCCGGCCACGGCCGCGCCGATCACCGGGAAGTAATACGGCGACGCGGAGATGTCGAGCTGCAGCGCATCGACCGCCTTGCCCACCACCATGCGCGAGCGCAGCAGCTCGATCTCGGTCGACGGGGCGGGCCTGACGTCGTAGACCGGCGACACCGTCGCCGTAGGCTTGTTGTTGTTGTTGACGCTGCCGGTGTTATGGTCCTCCACCTGCACCAGGATATCGGCGCGGTAGACCGGCTTGGACAGCAACGCGAACAGCAGACCGACTGCCATCACCGCCGCGGCAACCGCGAGGAAGGTCCAGCGGTAGCGGATCAGCACGTCGACATACGAAGTCAGGTCCGACGACGGCTCCTCGCCTTCCGCGGCCCCGGCGTCGTAGTCACGCAGGTTCTTGATGTTGCTCATGTTGCCTCCCCATAGCGGGTTGCCTGTGCTTCAGATTGAATCTGTGCCGTCCATGCCTGCACGCCCTCGCGGATCAGCCCCAGCACGATCAGGAACATCGCCTGCGAGCCGCCATAGGGATCGGGAATATCCGCCTGCGCGGCCTCGCACAGGCGGAAGGTCTTGCCGCGCGCCCGCGGAAAGCGCTGCTCCACCCATTCGCGCTGCTCGCTGTCCATCACCAGCACCAGGTCGGCGCCGTCGACCATGTCGTCGTCGAGTTCGCGCGCGCGGTGCGCGCCCAGGTCCAGGCCGTCCCTGGCCAGCAGCCGGATCACGCGCGGATCGGCGCCGGCGCCCACCGGCGGCGCCAGCCCGGCGGAACTGATGCTGCAGTCGGGCAGTGCCTGGCGCAGCAGGTCCGCGGCCATCGGGCTGCGGCAACGGTTGCCCAGGCACACCACCAGGATCGAGCGGATCATCGCGGCTTCATCGGAGATCAGGGGCGGCGCCTGCATCATGGCTCAAGGTCGGGTCGCGAGGCTGTTGACGCCCACCAGCGGGCTCACCACCAGGGTCATGACGCGGCTCCACCGCACCACTTCGCGGGCATCGACGTAGACCACGTCCTTGGGCTCCAGCTCGAAGCCTTCGGCAATCGCCAGTGCCACCGGCGAGGTGCCGTCCAGGTGGAACACCTTGGGCGAATCGCTGGCCGTCTTGCGGATCACGTAGATCTGCTCGGCGTTTGCCGAGTTGGGGTTCACGCCGCCGGCGTCGCCCAGCGCCTCGTTCAGCGTCATGCGCCCGTTGCGCATCAGCAGCGAGGTCGGCCGGACCACTTCGCCGGTGACAAAGACCTTGCTGTCCTCGCGCTGCTCGACGCGCACGATGTCGCCCGAGCGCAGCAGGATGCGCGACGGGTCGATGCCCTTGGCCAGCATCGCGGGGATATTCACGTACCAGCTGCGCTCGCCACGGGTAACGCGCACGCGGCTGTTGTCGCCGGTGTTGTTGAGCACACCGCCGGCGCGGTTCAGCGCCTCGACCAGCGTCATCGGCGCGTCGTCGATGGCGAGCATGCCGGGCGTCCTGACCTCGCCGTCGACATAGACGCGCTGGCTGCGGAAGCCCAGCACGCGCACCGTCATTTGCGGGTTGCGCACCACCCGCGAGAGCACGCGTGCCATCTCGTCGCGCACCTGGTTGGCGGTCTTGCCGGCGACCTTCATCACGCCGGCATACGGGAACTGGATGTCGCCATTGGGACTGACCACATAGCCTGGCATGTTGGAGCCGCCGGTGGACGCCGGCACTTCGAAGCCGGCGCCGATGCTGTAGGTCTGCGTCGGGAACACCAGTTCCGGGTGGTCCCACACCACCACCGAGATGATGTCGCCGGGGCCGATCACATAGGGCTTGGGCGTGGCGAACAGTTCTTCGACACGGTCATTGGTAGGCTTGCTCTTTGCGCGCAGCTCGCGCACCAGTTCCATGGTGATGGGGGTGATGTCCGGCTTGGCGTCCGGCCCGACGGCGTCGACGTTCGCGGTCGGGCTGAAGTGCATCCCCGGCGATGCGGCGCAGCCGCCCAGCAGCAGGGCGGCGCCGAGCACGGCGCCCAGGCCCGGCAGCGAGTGCCGGCGCGACCGGCGGGTGCGTTGGGTGAGGCAAGCGGTGCGGCATTGACTGGTTTCCACGACATTCCTCCTGCACATTGGGGCGCGTCCGCACTGGGACGGCATGCCCCTGATGCTCCCAGCCTAGGGCGGTGGGTAGCGTGAATCGGTGCGCTCTCGCACACTGCCGCGGGCGCCTTGGGTGGCCTGCCGCGCACTGGTCGAATGCGCCGCGGCGATGCAGTCGGGCGCCTGGCTCATGGCTGCGGGCGGCGCTGGCCGATGGCGCGCGCGGGGGTGCCGCCATAGACCGTCCACGGTTCGCGCAGCGGCTTGGTGACCACCGTGCGCGGCGCAATCACCACGCCTTCGGGCAAGGTCACGCCCGGCGAAATGAACGCTTCGGCGCAGACCCAGACATGGCGCTCCAGCGTGATCGGCGACGCGATCAGCTGGAAGGTCTCGCTGTTGTAATCGTGCGAGCCCGTGCACAGATGCGAGCCTTGTGACACGATGGCGTAGTCGCCCAGCGTGATCGGACTGATGTTGTAGAGCGTCACGCCGTCGGCGACAGCGGTGTGCTCGCCCATCACCAGGTTCCACGGCGCCCAGATCCGCGCCCCGGGATAGACCCGCGCATCGCGGCCGAGGCGGGCGCCGAACAGCCGCAGCAGCGCGGCGCGCCAGGCATGCATCGGGCGCAGGCTGGGGCGGAACAGCCATAGCCATACCCAGTTCCATAGCTGCCGGCGCACGCGGTTGGACAGCGAAAACGACGGGCCGGAGGTGCGGTGGGTGTGCTGGATGATCATACGGAGCGTTCCGGGACGGCGGGCATTGCGGCGATGCTCGCGCGAAGCCGGCCGCGCATCGGTGCGCCGCGCCACAGAGGCAGGCGGAATCTGCAGGTATTCCTGCCGCTGTCCCCGCCGCAGTACGGTGCGCGGCCGGGCAGGTGCGCCAGCGCACGGAACGACACCCGGTGCGGGCGCATGCTGCGCACTGAACGCAGCGGCACGGGCAAACTGTCACGCTGCGCGACCGGAGCCACGACGCAATGATGCATCCCCCGCTGGGTCGCGAGACCCCTGCGCCCTTGCCAGGCATCCTGATTTACAGCGCTCCCTTCCATCCGCTGATCGGCGGCATGGAGCGGTTTGCCGAGGACCTGGCGAGCGGGCTGGCGGAACTGGGCTACGCGGTCGAGGTGGCCACGCGCACGCCGGCCGCGCCCGGCGATGCCACCACGTTCCCGTTTGCCGTGACCCGGGTGCGCGGCATGGTGCAGCTCGCGCGCGCCATGCTGCGCCACCGGCGCGTTCTGTTCGTCGGCCTGACTTTCTACGACGTGATGCTGGCCAGCGCGCTGCGCCGGCGCATCGTGCTGACGCACCACGGCCCGTATGTGGTCCACGGGCGTACGCGCGGCGCCTGGACCGGTGCGATCAAGCGCTGGCTGTCGCGCTTCTACGACGGCATCTGCGTCAGCCACTACCTGGCCGGCTGGCTGCCAGGCCAGCCGCTGGTGATCCACAACGGCTATCGCGACGAATTGTTCCCGGCACCCGCGCCGGCCGACGCGCGCCCGGCGGGAAGCTTCATCTTCGTCGGGCGACTGGTGTCCGAGAAGGGCGTGGAACTGCTGGTGCGCAGCTTTGCGCGCCTGCATGCGCGGCGGCCGCACGTGCGGCTGACCATCGTTGGGGACGGGCCGGAGCGCGCGGCCCTGGCAACGCTTGCCACCGATCTGGGATGCGCGGACGCGGTGCACTTTGCGGGCTGCCAGGGGGCCGCCAGCGTGGCGGCGATGCTGGGCCGGCATCGCTGCCTGGTGGCGCCATCGCTCGGCTACGAGTCCTTTGGCATCGTCGCGCTCGAAGGCCTGGCGGCGGGCTGCGAAGTCATCGTCAGCCGGCGCGGCGGCTTGCCGGAAGCGGTCGGCGACTTTGGCTGGGTCGTCGAGCCGGCGCTCGAGCCGTTGCACGATGCCATGGCAGCCGTGCTGGCCGGTGCGTCGCGCCGCGATGAAACGGGCATGCGCGAGTTCCTGCGCGAGCACGAGCGCAAGGCGGTGGCGCAGCGCTATGCCGAGGCCATTGCGCGCTTCACGCAGGATCCCAGCGAGCCGCGCGGGCGCGTACCGTTCAGCACCGAGCGGCAGGGATCCGAAGCCGGCCGCTAGGCTTCGCGCCAGCGGTCTTCGTGCGCGGTCAGGCATTTGCGCAGGAAGCCGAACAAGCCGGTGGCGCAATACACGCTGACGCGCGGAAGGCCGAACGGATCGTCGCTGGCGCGGGCCAGGCCGCGCGCGGTAATGGTGGCGTTGGCGTAGCCTGCCTCGCGGACCATCGCCCGGTGGGCGGCATCCTGGCTGCCGTAGGGATAGCAGAATGCCGTCACCGGCACGCCGATCCACTGCTCCAGTTCCTCCTTGGACGCGGCGATCTGCCGGCGCGCCTCGTGCGGCGCCATGCGGCGCAGGTCGACGTGGTCCAGCGTATGCGAGCCGACCTCATGGCCGCCCTGGTGCCATGCGCGCATCTGCGCCACGCTCATCAGCGCCGCGGGGCGGATGCCCAGGTGCCGGTCCCAGACATTGCTGCCCGACAGCTGGCGCGAGACAAAGTAGTTGGTGGCAGTGAAGCCCAGCGCATCCAGCGCGGGCATGGCGTGCTCAAAGACGTTGCGGAAGCCGTCGTCGAAGGTAATGCCGAACACCTTGCCGCTGCGCTCGCCGTGCAGATAGGGCATCAGGTCGCGCATGCTCAGGCCGCGATAGCCAAGCCGGTGCATCAGCCGCATCTGGCGGCGAAAGCGCGCGGGCGGCACCCACAGCCCGCGCCCGGGCGAGCGGCGTGGCGGCGGCGCGTCGATCTGGTGGTACATCAGGATCGGAATCGGCATGGCAGGGACCCGGTGCGCGCCATGCGGATGGCGCCGTTGCAAGCCATTCTGGTGCGCTGCGGGGGCGGGCTCGGTGCGCTGGTCCACATTCGCCAGGCGGCGCCGGCGCTGGCCCGCGCGGGTGTGTGGCAGCGAACAGAGCCCGCGCACGGGCTGGCTCATGCTGCGGGCACGAGGACGTATGGTCCCGCTTGCCATTGGCGCCAGCGTGGGGACCAGTGCCAGGCAAAGCAAGCGGGCACGACGCGCGGATTCCGGAGATCGCCCTGCACCATGAAACTGCTGCACGTCATACCCTCCATCAACCCCGCCGGGGGTGGCCCGATCGAAGGCATCCGCCAATTGCGCCAGCCGCTGCGTGAACGCGGCGCCGAGATCGACGTCTGCTGTGGCGACGCACCCGACGCCCCGTTCGTGCGGGCCAGCGAGATGAATGTGGTCGCGCTGGGCCCAACCTCGACGAAATACGGTTTCAATCGGAGGATGCTGGCGTGGCTGCGCGCCCATGCGGCCGACTACGACGCCGTGCTGGTCGAAGGCCTGTGGCAGTTCCATGCGCTCGCCGCCTGCCTTGCGCTGCGCGGCGGCAAGGTGCCGTACTTTGTCTTTACCCACGGCATGCTCGATCCGTGGTTCCGCGAGCGCTATCCGCTCAAGCACCTGAAGAAGAGCCTGTACTGGCTGTTGGGCGACTACTGGGTGCTGCGCGGCGCGCGCGCCGTGTTGTTCACCTGCGAGGAAGAGCAGCGGCGCTCGCGCAATGCGTTCTGGCCCTATCGCTGCCGCGAGCTGGTGGCGGGATACGGCACCGCGCAGCCGCCCACCGCCGCCGCGCCGTTGCGCGAGGGCTTCCTCGCCGCGTTCCCGGCACTGCGCGGCAAGCGCATCGTGCTGTTCCTCGGCCGCATCCACGAGAAGAAGGGATGCGACCTGCTGGTCGAGGCCTTTGCCGGCGTGGCCGGCGCCGACCCCCGCCTGCATCTGGTGCTGGCGGGCCCGGTCGACGCGGCGCTGCGCGAGCGCCTGGCGCGGCAGGCCGAACGCCTGGGGCTGGCGCAGCGGCTGAGCTGGACAGGAATGCTGTCGGGCGACCTGAAATGGGGCGCCTATCACGCGGCCGAGGTCTTCAGCCTGCCGTCGCACCAGGAGAACTTTGGCGTGGCCGTGGCCGAGGCGCTGGGCTGCGGCGTGCCGGTGCTGATTTCCGACAAGGTCAACATCTGGCGCGAAATCGTCGCCGACGGCGCCGGGCTGGCCGGCGCCGACACCGCCGCGGGCACCGGCGCGTGCCTGCGCCAATGGCTGCAAGCCGAGCCGGCCGCGCAGGCGCGCATGCGGGTGCAGGCGCGCGACTGCTTCCAGCGGCGCTACGAGGTGCGCCAGAGCGCGCAGCGGCTGCTGGACATCGTTGGCGAGCGGCCCTCGCTTGCGCCCGCCGACGCTGCCGCGGCGCGGCCCGCGCCCGCGTCTGCCGCCACCAGCGCCACGCCGGGCGGCACGCCATGAAAGCGCTGCGCATCTTTGTCTTCGCGGTGCTGTCGCAGGGGCTGGGCGCCGTCACCGGCCTGCTGCTGGCGCATTGGCTCAGCGTGGGCGACTACGCGATCTATACGGTCACGGGGGCCATTGTCGGCGCCATGTCGATCATCACCAAGGGCGGTATCCATTTCGGCCTGAATGCCATCCTGGGGCGCACCTGGCCCGACCGCGAACGCGCGGCCCAGGCCACGCGCGCCGCGCTGGCGCAGCGCAAGCGCATCTCGGTTTTCCTGCTGCCGCCGCTGCTGATCGTCGCCGGCGTGCTGATGTACCGCAACCATGCATCGCTGGCGTTGATCGCCGCGTTGCTGCTGACGCTGCTGACGATGTGGTATTTCGACATGCAGTCGCGCGTGGTGGACCAGGTGCTGCTGTTCGCCAACCGCGCGCCGGCGCTGCAGGTGCTGGATGCCGGCCTGTCGGGCGCGCGGCTGGTGCTGTCGTGGGGGATCTACCTGGCGGGGCTGCAGAGCGCGCTGGCCGCGAGCCTGGTCAACACGCTGTTCGCCGGCCTGCGCGTGCCGTTCGTGCGCCGCTGGCTGCGCCGCGAACTGCCGGCGAAAGCGGCCGAGCCGATGGCCGAGGACCAGCGTTCGATCCGCGCCATCACGCGCCGCCAGATTCCCATGGACGCGTTCTACTGCCTGCAGTCGCAGTTTGCCTTCGGCATCGTCGCGTTCTACGGCGCGGTCAGCCAGACCGCGGCGATCGGCGCGCTGTCGCGCATCGGGCAGCTGCTGGTGCCGGTCAGCATCGTGGTGGGCGCGTATGTCGTGCCCCGCTTTTCCCAGGCGCGCGTGCACGTGCTGCGCCAGTACCTGGGCTGGCTGTTGCTGGGTTCGATGCCGGCCTGCACGCTGGTGCTGCTGGCCTGGCTGTGGCCTGACCTGCTGCTGCGCCTGGTCGGCGCCAACTACGCCGGCCTGTCCTCGGAACTGCTGATCGCCTGCCTGGGCGCCGGCGCCTACAGTATTGCCGGCGTGGCCTGGGAACTGCTGGCCAACCGCGGCCTGAACCACTTCAACTACATGCAGGTGCCGGTGGTGATCGCCTGGTGCCTGGCCGCGCCCCACCTGCTCGACCTGACCACGCTGCGGGGTGTGCTCTGGTTCGAGGCCGGCCTGGCTTCGGGGCTTGGCGTCGCGGTGCTGTGCGAGCTGGCGGGGGCGATCCGCGCCGGGCGGCTGCTGCCGCCGGCCGTGCTGGGTGTCGACGGGAGCCGTCCATGAAAGTGCTGGTCACCCACCCCGGCTTGCAGCATTCGCACCAGATGGCGCAGGCGCTCCACGAGCAGGGCCTGCTGTGCCAGTACTGGTCGGGCGTGCCGGTGCGCGGGCCGGGCGAGCCGGCGCCGTGGTGGCTGCCGCCGTCGCTCGGCGCCAAGGTGCGCGAGGTCGGCATCCCCAGGGCCTTGCGCCGCCATCCGCTGTGCTTCCCGGCCATGCTCAAGCTGGGGCTGCATCGCCGCATCGGTCTCAACCGCTATCTGGGCATGTCGCAGTCGGCCTATGCGCACCGCGTGTTCCACCTGTTCGATGCGTGGGCGGCGCGGCGCGTCGAGGCGCTGCGCCCCGACGTGGTGGTGGCCTACGAGAACTCGGCGATGCGCACCTTCGAGGCCGCCCGCCGCATCGGCGCGCGCTGCGTGCTCGATGCGCCGGCGGTGCATCGCGCCACGGCGGCGGAGCTGCTCGGCCTGCAGCCCGACCCGTACCTGGCATGCATCGACGCACGCAAGGACCGCGAGGTGGAGCTGGCAGACCTGGTCATCACCTGTTCGGAGTTTGCCGCGCAGACCTACGCGCAGGCCGGCGTGCCCAGCGCCAAGCTGCGGCCGATCCTGCTCGGCGCCACCCCGCCGGTCAACGTGCAGCGCCGGCGCACGCGCGCCGGCACGCGCTTCCTGTATGCCGGCGGCCTGACCACGCTCAAGGCCGTCGACCTGCTGCAGCAGGCCTTTGCCATGGTGCGCGCGCAGGTGCCCGAGGCGGAACTCGCGGTGGCCGGCGGCGGTGCCGAGCCCGGGCTGGCCGCGGCCCTGGCGTCGACCCCCGGGGTCACGCTGCTCGGCGCCCTGCCGCAGCCGGCGCTCTACCAGGAACTGGCCGACGCCGACTGCCTGGTGCTGCCTTCGCGCTTCGATTCGTTCGGCATGGTGGTGGCCGAGGCGCTCGCCTGCGGTACGCCGGCGCTGGTGTCGGAGCGCGTCGGGGCCAAGGAGATCCTGCGGGAATTCCCGCGCGCGGGCTGGGTCGTCCAGGTCAGCGCGCAATCCTTGTATGACCGCATGCTGGAGCTTGCCACGGTGCGCGCCAGCCTGGACGAGGCGCGCCCGTACGCGAGCCTGGCCGGGGAGAAGTACACCTGGGCCAGGTATCGCAGCGCCGCGGTCGCAACCATCGCGACGCTATGCTGAGCCACTCCGCCGCACCCCTGGCGCCGCTGGCGCGCTCGCGCCTCCGCCGCCAGGCCCGCACCACCTTCGGCACCGTGTTCCTGCTGGTGTTCCTGGTGGCCGTGCTGGAAGGCGCGGCGCGCAAGTGGGTGGCGGGTTCGCTGAGCCTGCCGCTGGTGCTGTTGCGCGACCTGCTGGCGGTCTATGGCATCTACTACGCGATGCGCTATGGCGGCTTCACGCCGGCGCGGCGGGCGATGCGGCTGCTGCTGCTATGGAGCGCGCTGGTGCTGGCGTGGGGGCTGGTGCAGACCATCGCCGGCGACGCCAGCGTCGCCATCATGCTGGTCGGGCTGCGCTTCTGGCTGCTCTATGTGTGGTTCGGCGTGGCCGCGGCGCTGATGCTCGAGCCCGAGGACGTTGCCGCGATCTGCAAGACCACGCTGGTACTGATGGTGCTGATGGCGCCGCTGGTGGTGCTGCAGCACTTCCTGCCGCCCGGCAGCTTCCTGAACCGGCAGGTCGACGGCGACGAAGACCGCGTCTTCATGATGGTCGGCGACATCGTGCGCACCACCGGCACCTTCTCGTTCACGCTGGGGTACACCACCTTCCTGGCGATCACCATGCCGATCGCGCTGCAATACGTGCTCGGCGGCGAGGGCAAGCGGCACTGGCTGTATGCGCTGGTGGTGCTGGGCAGCCTGCTGGTCAGCGTGCTGGTGAGCGGTTCGCGCGCCACCGTGCTGCTGCTGCCGGGACTGTTCGCGGTGGCGGCGTTGTGCACCCTGATGTTCGGGCGCAGCGTGGCCAAGCGCCGCGTGCTGGTCTGGGTCGGCGTGGCGGTGCTGATCGGGGCCGTGGCCATGGCCGTGTTCAGCGCGTCGGTCGAAAGCACGGTGCAGCGCTTCCACGATGCCGCGGAAGACGAGGACTTCGGCGAGCGTGTCGGCACCATGTTCCTGGGAGAGAGCGAGGCCTATGCCAAGCCCACCCTGCTGGGAGTCGGGCTTGGACGCGGCAGCAACCTGGCCAGCTATCTCGAGCGCGGCGAAATCACCTTCATGCTGTCCGAGACCGAAACCGGGCGCACCGTCGAGGAGGCCGGCCTGCTCGGCTACCTGTACGTGGCGCTGAAGTTTGCCGTGTGCGTGGCCGGCCTGTGGCTTGCCGTCGGCGCGGCACGCCGCACCGGCAGCTGCTTTGCCATCCTGCTGTGGCTGGTGAGCACGCTGTGCCTGATGACGTGGTCGCTGATCGGGCAGCTGACCGCCAACGTACTGGGCTTTCTCTTTGTCGGCTTCACCATGGCGGTCACGCGCCTGGAGCGGCAGGGGCGGCTGACGGGCGCGAACAAGCGCGCGCGGCCGCGGCGACGACACACGCGCTAGCGGCGGGCCACGTACCCCATTGCGCATTCCCATCGGGCCTCGACATCAGGCATCCACATCGGACATCCACATCGATCCGCGAAGAAAAGCAATATGAGGCTCATCCTGTTCGGTCATCCCGCCTTTTTCGGCAGCCACAGCATGGACCGCTTCGCGGCCATGATCGTCGAAGGCATGCGCGAGCGCGGCCACGAGGCCCAGTTATGGACGCCGCCCGCCGTGCTGGTGCGGCTGTCCACGCGCCCGGGCCTGCGCAAGTGGCTTGGCTATGTCGACCAGTACATGCTCTTCCCCGCGTGGGCGTGGTGGCGGCTGCGGCGCGATGGCGCGGGCGCGCTGGTGGTGCTGACCGATCATTCGCTGGGCATGTGGATGTGGCTGCTGCACCGCCGCCCGCATGTGATCCACTGCCATGACTTCATCGCGCAGCGCACCGCCGCGGGCGAGTTCCCCGGCCGCCAGCTGTCGGCCAGCGGGCGTCTCTACCAGGCGCTGATCCTGCGCGGCATCGCGCTGGGCCGCAACTTTGTCGCGGTGTCGGAGAAGACCGCGCAAGACCTGCTGCGCCTGCATCCGGGGCCGAGGCCGCATGTGCAGGTCGTGCACAACGGGCTCAACTATCCATTCCGTCCGCTTGCGCCCGATGTCGCCCTGCGCCGGCTGCACGCGGCGGGCATCGACGATATCCGGCCCGGCATGCTGGTGCATATCGGCGGCAACCAGTGGTACAAGAACCGCGAAGGCGTACTGGCGCTATACCAGGCCTATTGCGAGGCCAGCAGTGCGGGCCATGGGGGTGCCGCGGCCGCGCCGCGTCCGCTGTGGATGATCGGTTCCGAGCCGACCCCCGCCATGCGCGAACTGGCCGCCGGCGCGGAACGGCTGGGTGGCCAGGTGCGTTTCCTGGAGGGCATGTCCACCTCGGCCGTGCACGCCGCCTATGCGCTCGCGGCGGTGCTGCTGTTCCCGAGCCTGGAGGAGGGCTTCGGCTGGCCCGTGATCGAGGCGATGGCGTGCGGCATCCCGGTGCTGACGACGGCGCGCGCGCCGATGCAGGAGATCGGCGGCGGGCTCGCGCTGCTGATGGAGCCGATGGAGCCGGACCAGGCGCAGGCCTGGGCCCGGCGCAACGTGGGGGTCTTGCTGGAGCTGCTGTCGTGGCCGCAGGCGCGGCTCGACCAGCTTTCGGCCGACTCGCTGGCCTGGGCGCGGCATTTCTCGGCGGAGCGCGCGCTGGACCAGTACGAAGCGATCTACCTGGCCGCGCTGGCGCCTGCCTCGGCCACCGAGACGGCGGAGGCCGAGGCTGGCTGAGGCCAGATGGTGCCAAGCCCGCGCAACGACGACGTGGCGCGGGCGTCGCCGCAATGCTGGCTCAATGCAGGGTGTAGGCGACGGTCTGGATCACGCCCGCGCCTTCGCGCACCTCGCACAGCACGCGGCTGTGCACCGGCTTCAGGTTGAACGGCGGCGCGGTCAGCACCACGCCGCTCGGGACCATGCGCGCCAGCCGCGTCGAGGCGCCCAGCCGCTTCTTGGCATTGGGCGGAAAATCCCGCGCAAGCGGCAAGTGTTCGGTCAGCACCAGCACCTGGTAGCGGTGCAGCCTGGCCAGCACGCGCGCGATCCTGCCGTTGTCCAGGTGCTGCAGCACCTGGCGCAGGAACACCACGTCGCCGGCGGGCAGCTCGTCGCCGGCAATGTCGAGGCAGCGGAAATCCACATCGAGGTGGGCGTAGCGCGCGCGATTGGATGCGATCAGCGGCGCCACCACGTCGCAGGCCACATAGCGCCCGCAGGCCGGGCGGATGCGGCTGCCGATATGGAAGTCGCCGCAGCCCAGGTCGACCACGTCCGGCTTGCGCGGCAACTCGCGCAGCAGCGCGGTGACCGCCTCGGCGTAGGGCTCGACGATGCGCGGATCGTGCGAACCGGTGCCGCTGAAGAAGCCTGGCTCGTCCGCCTCGCCCCACAGGCTGCTGTGGTAGACGTCGGAGAACACTTCGCCAGGCGGCTTGGTGCCGTAGCGTGCGTCATGTTGCTGCTCGCGGCGCACGTGGTAGTACGTGCGCAGCCAGACTGGCACCAGCGGTTTGATGGTTTGCATCAGGCGTTGCGCCAGTGCGGCTTGCGTGGCGGCGGTGTTCTGGCTCATGACGGGTCCCCTGGGTGATGAGCATTTGCCGCCTCCGCGGTCAAGCAACCGCGGAGGCGTCTTGCGCGGCAGGCGGTGATACCAGTGCCTGCAGTGCGGATTCCAGTTGCGCCAGCACCGCGTCGCGGCCGAGATGGGCTTCGGCCCAGGCGCGGCCCGCGGCGGCATGCATGGCGCGCCGTTGCGGCTGGCAGGCGAGCGTGGCAATGGCGTGCGCCAGCGCGCTGCCATCGCCGGGCGGCACCAGCACGCCCACGCGCGCCACCAGGCGGCCCAGTTCTGTGTCGGGCTGCGCCGTGGCAATGACCGCGCGCCGGCTCGCCAGCATGCCGGTGAGTTTGGAAGGCATCACCAGGTCGGCGGCATCGGCGCGCTGCGGCAGCAGGTGGATGTCGGCCGCCGCCATCATGGCGTGGAACTGCGCCTGCGGCTGCAGCGGCAGGAAGTGCACGCGTGCCAGGCCCGCGCAGCGCGCCTGCAGCGCGGCGCGGCCGCTGCCGTCGCCGCACAGCACCACGTGGATGTGCGCGTGGCCCTGCAGCGCCTGCGCGGCATCGGCCAGCACTTCCAGGCCCTGCTTGTTGCCCATGTTGCCGGCATACAGCACGATCACCGCACCGGCAGGAATCCCCAGGCCCTGTCGGAACGCCAGCGCCGCGTCGGCCGGGGCTTCGTGCAGGTCGGCCCAGTTCGGCAGCAGCCTCAGGCGCGCGTTGCTGACGCCCTTGGCGCGCAACGCGTCCGCCATCGCCTGCGAGATGGTCGAGACCCGGTGGTAGCGGGTGGTCAGCGCGCGCTCGATGCGTGTGGCCAGGCGGCGCAGCAGGGGATGGCGCAGCACGCCCAGCGCGAACGCGGCATCGACCTCGAGATCCTGCACGTGCAGCCAGGTGCGGGCGCGCGTGCAGCTGCCCAACAGCAGCGCCGCCGGGCTGCACATCAGCGTGGGCTCGACCGCGAAGATCACGTCGGGGCGCCAGCGCAGCTGCGCCGCCATGCAGGGCACGCTGCTCAGCGCAAAGCTCATCAGGTGCAGGATGCGCAGCAGGCCCGAGGGTTTGCGCGGCACCCACACCGGCGTGCGGTAGACCGTCACGCTGTCGTGGGCTTCGCGGACATAGCGCCACGCGCTGTAGCCCTCGCTGACGCGCCACGCGGGATAGTACGGGGGCGCGCAGATCACGCGCACTTCGTGGCCGCGCGCGGCCAGCCATTGCGCCTGCTCGCCGGTGTACTTGCCGATGCCGGTCAGTTCGGGCGCGTAGTTCTGGCAGTAGATCAGGATCTTCATGGCCGCTCCGCGCGCGTTCGGGGTCAGGCCAGCGCGGCCGCGATGCCGCCGGGCAAGGTGCCGGTGCGGCAGGCCTCTTCGTAGACGCCGCGCAGGCCGTCGTGCAGCGCAATGCGCGGGCGCCAGCCGGTGCGCATGATGGCGCTGCTGTCCAGCCGCTTGCGCGGCGTGCCGTCGGGCTTGTCGGCTTCAAAGGCGATGGTGCCGCGATAGCCGGTGACCTGTGCCACCAGTGCCGCCAGCGCGCCGATCGAGACCTCGTCGTCGCTGCCGACGTTGAGGAAGCCCGCGGGCGCAGCCTCGCGGTAGGCTGGCGTGGACAGCGCCATCACATGCAGGCAGGCACGCGCCAGGTCGTCCGCGTGCAGGAATTCGCGCAAGGGCTTGCCGGTGCCCCACACCGGCACGCGCGCGCTGCCTGCCAGGCGGGCGTCGTGGAAGCGGCGCACCAGTCCGGGTATCACATGGCTGTTGTCGGGGTGGTAGTTGTCGCCGGGCCCATAGAGATTGGTCGGCATCACGCAGCGGTAATCGGTACCGTACTGGCGGTTGTAGCTGTCGCACAGCATGATGCCGGCGATCTTGGCGATAGCGTAGGGCGCGTTGGTCGGCTCCAGCGCGCCGGTCAGCAGCGACGCTTCGCAGATTGGCTGCGGCGCCAGTCGCGGGTAAATGCAGCTCGATCCCAGAAACAGCAGCTGCCGCACGCCGGCCTGCCAGGCGGCATGGATCACGTTGGTGGCGATGGCGAGGTTCTGATGGATGAATTCGGCGGGGTAGGTATTGTTGGCATGGATGCCGCCGACGCGGGCCGCGGCCAGGTAGACCGCGTCGATGCGCTGGCCGGCGAAGAACGCCTGCACCTGCGCCTGGTCGCACAGGTCCAGCTCGGCGTGCGTGCGCGTGACGATGTCGGCGCCGCCTTGCGCGCGCAGGGCGCGCTCGATGGCCGAGCCGACCATGCCGCGGTGGCCGGCGACAAAGATGCGCGGGCGCGCTGCCAGGGCCTGGTTCATGGGATCCTCGCGGTGGCCGCCCGGACGGCTACTCAAGATGGTTGAAAGCCTGGAATCCGGCCAGCCTGACCAGCGCGTCGCGTCGCGCGGCGGCGTAGTCGGCCTCGATCATTTCCCGGACCAGTTCGGCGAAGCCGATGCGCGGGGTCCAGCCCAGGCGCTCGCGCGCGCGGCTGGCATCGCCGAGCAGCGTTTCCACCTCGGTCGGCCGGAAGTAGCGCGGATCGACGCGCACCACGATCTCGCCCGGCTTGCACGCCGGCGCGATCGCCCCGCCGCGCGCGGGCGGATCGACATGCTCGACGATGCCGACCTCGTCGACGCCGCTGCCATGGAAGGTGATGGTGATGCCCAGCTCGCGCGCCGCGCGCTGCACGAACTCGCGCACGCTGTGCTGTTCGCCGCTGGCGATGACGAAGTCTTCCGCCGCGGGCTGCTGCAGCATCAGCCACTGCATTTCAACGTAGTCGCGCGCATGCCCCCAGTCGCGCAGCGCCGACAGGTTGCCCAGGTACAGCGTTTCCTGCAGCCCCAGCGCAATGCGCGCGATCGCACGGGTGATCTTGCGCGTGACGAAGGTCTCGCCGCGCACCGGGCTTTCATGGTTGAACAGGATGCCATTGCAGGCATACATGCCATAGGCCTCGCGGTAGTTCACCGTGATCCAGTAGGCATAGAGCTTGGCGGCGGCATACGGGCTGCGCGGGTAGAACGGCGTGGTTTCCTTCTGCGGGATCTCCTGCACCAGGCCGTAGAGTTCGGAAGTGGACGCCTGGTAGAAGCGCGTGAGCTTCTCCATGCCCAGGATGCGGATCGCCTCGAGCAGGCGCAGCGTGCCGATGGCGTCGGTGTTGGCGGTGTATTCTGGCTCTTCGAACGAGACCTGCACGTGGCTCTGCGCGGCGAGGTTGTAGATCTCGTCCGGCTGCGACTGTTGCACCACGCGCACCAGGCTGGCGGTGTCGGTCATGTCGCCGTGGTGCAGGATCAGCCGGCGCTCCTGCGCCTGCGGATCCTGGTACAGGTGGTCGATGCGCTCGGTGTTGAACAGCGAGCTGCGCCGCTTGATGCCGTGGACCTCATAGCCCTTGCCTAGCAGCAGTTCGCACAGGTATGAGCCGTCCTGCCCCGTGATGCCGGTGATCAGCGCGCGCCGGATGCCGTTGCGGCCGCGTGGCGCGGTCCGTTCCGGCCCGCTGGCGGTGATATGACCGAGAGTGTCCAGCTCGTTTGCGCCCATGGCTCTGATCCGTTAGCAAGTGGGGCGACTGTAGCGCCGCGCTGCAGCGCCGCACCGTCTGCTACCCCACACAACGGCGGTTGGCGGTGTGGGCCCACCGCCACGGATCAGGTGCGCGGCATCGGCGCCGCGACCTCGGCGCGGGCGCGTTCGGCGCTGCCCTCCTGGCCCCGCGCAAGCCGCAAGTGCTGCCACAGCAGGCGCGTGGTGGCCCAGAACGGCGCCACGCCGCGCCAGCCGCTGCGGTGCAGGTGCTGGCCCAGGTTGTGCGGCAGCGCCAGCATCAGGAACAGCGCGGCCTTGTCGTGGCGGTGCTGGCTGCGCCCGTACCGGTGCAGCATCGTGACCATGCGCGCGGCATCGGCGGCCGGGCTTCCCGCGCACGGCGGCGGCCGCTGGGCATCAAGCTGGTTGACCGCGCTGGGAATCAGCTCGATGCGGCAGCCGCAGCCATAGACCGCGCGTCCTGTCAGGTCGGCGACGTCATAGTCGGCATCGAGCCATTCGTCGAACGGCAGCCGCTCCAGCAGCGCGCGCGGGAACACGGTGCTGGACAGCACCACTGCGCACAACGGCCGCGCCCGCGCGGCCCGGCGCGGCGGCTGGCGCAACGGCTGCCCGAGGAAATCCTCGCGCTGCGGCCGCAGGCATTCGCCCGCGCATATCGCCGTGCCGGTCAGCACCAGCGCGTCGGCGTTGCCACCGGCGGCGACCCGGTAGATGAAGTCGTCGGCCAGGCGCTCGCCCATCTGCTGCAGGAAGGTCGGCCCCAGCGTGGCGTGGTCGTCGAGAAACAGCACATGCGTGCCGGTGGCCGCGCGCAGCAAGCGGTTGCGGCTGGCTGCGGCGCCGCGCCGCGGCCCGTCCAGGCAGGGGATGTCGGGGTACGCGTCGCGCATCAGCGCGCGCGTGGCGTCGTGGCTGCTGTCATCGCAGACGATCAACTGGTGCGGCGGCATGGTGGATGCCGCGATCGACTGCAGGGTACGGCGCAGGCCGTCCGGATGGTCGCGCGTGCTGACGCACACGGAAAAGCTGGGCAAGAACGTGCTGGCTTGCATGATGACCCCTCCCCGTCCGGCAAGCGCCGGCCTTGCGCCGGCCCGTCTGTGCGGGCACGGCGCGGCAAAACCCTCAGGCCACCGGCCTGACCGCCTGGCACGGCGGTTCGTTGCGCCGTGGCGCCACCCCGGCGCCATTGGTTTCGCGCGTCATGCGTTCGTCGCCGCTGACCCACTCCAGCGTCGCGCCGCGCTGCAGGGCGGCGTAGACGGCCTCGCCCTTGTTGCGCACCTTGAGTCGCTGGTACAGCGTGCAGGCGTGGCTCTTCACCGTCGCCACCGAGATGTTGAGCATGCGGCTGACGGTCTTGATCGGATAGCCGCGCGCCAGCAGCACCAGCACCTCGTACTGGCGCGGCGTGATCTTGAGCATCTCAGCCTCGTCGTAGCCGGGCTCTTCCTCGGTCAGCGGCATGGCCGCGGGCGCTGGCGAGACAGCCGCCGGGGCCGGCGGCGACAGCGGCTGGCCGGGCCGCAGCTCGGTCAGGTCCCGCAGCGCAACGGTGGTACGCAAGGCGGCGCGGGGCGTGCTGGCGCAGGACGCCAGCGACAACTGCTCCCCCGGCGCTTGGGCCGGATGCGCGGCGCTGAGCGGCAGCGGCGCAGCCGAGGCGAGTGACTGCGTGGCAGGCATCGCCGAGCGCGACGCCGAGGGCAGGGTGCCGGTCTCGGCAGTGAAGACCAGCCCCTGGACGCCGGACACGGCCATGCGGATGGCGGCTTCGATCACCGCCAGCGAGGCCGACTTGGGCAGGCAGCCGCAGATGCCGCGCGCGCTGTCCGCGGTGGGCACGTGCAAGGGCAGGGTGTCGGCAAGGACCAGAATGCGTTGTGGCGCCAGCAGTTGCCGGGCCTGTTCCAGCAACAGCCAGCCGGGCGCGGGGTCGGCTGGCATGCCGAAGACGAGCAGGTCGGCGTTTTGGTGCCGGGCATCCAGCCTGGCCATATCCGTGGGAGCGACCGCCGCAACCTGGGCGGATTCCTGGATGTTCTCGAGCATCTGCAACAGCCCGAGGCGGAGCAACGGATGCTCCTCGATCAGCAACGCATTCATGGACTTCACTCCCCGTTTTTACCCGGGGGCGGACTGCGGGGCACTTTGGCGTATGGACGACATGACAGGACCGCCGTCACCACGATGCTGGCGACTGGTGGCTGGCTCTGCGGCTGACCCCCATGCTTCCATGCCTGGCGGCTCCGTTGTTCTGGTGGAACTGGCCATGGCTGGAAGGATGACCCCGAAATCCGAACCCGGGTGCTTCTTACTCCTAAATCAGTTGGAATTCATCTTATGGGGTGGGGGAGGGGAATGCAAGCGAGTGGGTTCGAGGTGGAATGAGGGAGGGAATGAAAGGACCTTCATAATCCTTTCAAATATGCCGTATTTATACCTGCCAGGTTCCGGAAACGCCGCGCTGACGCCATCCCAGGTGGTTTCACCGATGTGACATTGAGAATTAAATTGGTTGCAAATCTGAAACAGATTTGATTATCCAATCCCGTATATGACGGTTTTATAACCCTATTGAGGGGTGTCCGGAATACGGCTTCAATGGCGCTGCTCCAATTATGAAACGCGCCCCGGAAATGTGGGTTGCGAAATCAATTCGGGAGATTGGGGGGCAGCTCGCGCACATGGTCTAGTGCTTCTGGATGAGGCGTGGCTGCAACCGTGGATGAGCGCTGCGGCGCCGGCGGCACCGGCCGCGCCGGGCTTGCCACCACCCATTGGTGGGGAAGCCGGCGCGGTGCCGGAAGGGGGTGCCAGCGGCTCAGCGTACCCAGCGGCCCGGGCGCATCACCCAGCCGTGCGGCCCGCGCACCCAGCGCTCGGGCACATAGCGGTAGCCGACGCGCTGCGGCTGCCAGTAGCCACCGCGCCAGGCGTAGCGTCCGCCGCGCGCTTCCCAGTGCCCGGGCACCCAGACCTGGCCGCGGCGCGCGCCCGGATGCGGCTCATAGCGCGGCGGCGGCGGCGGGTGGTCGTAGCCGCCGGCGACAGGCGCTGGGTGGGCTTCGGCAGGGGCGGTCAGTCCGAAGGCGCCGCCCGTGGCAAGGACGGCAGCAGCAAGCAGGAGTTGGCGTTTCATGGGAGGGCTCCTTTGGGCGGTGGGACGAATCAGTAGCGGTCGTAGTGGTGGTAGTGGCGCGGCGGCGGGCCGCCGCGCGGGGGCACCACGATGCAGGCGGAAAGCAGTGCGGCGGTAGTAGACAGCAGCACCACCAGCGAGAGGGCTCGTTTCATCTTGGCTCCTGGCGGGATCGCGTTGGACACGGCTTCAATGTAGCGGCCGGCCCTCCCGCTGCGCGCTTGCACTTGTAAGCCTGTCTCACAAGCGGCGACGGAACGGGAAAGCCCCCGCCCGGCCGGCATGAGCGGCCGGCAACCCTTGCCAGGCAAGGCCCGGCGGGCACTGCCGCGGAGCGGGCGGACCGCGCCCCGGCACAACCGGGAAGGTAATGTGACGTTACATGCGAAATAGTTCTCGCAAGACGGCAAGCCCGGCGCGCACGCAGAAACGGGTACGCAGGAAGGCGAAGGCCGACCCCGGCATGGGGCGCCATCCGGGCGCGATGCGCTATACCAGTGGGAAGTGGCCACGGATGCGGGAAGGAGGCGCCATGCCGGTCATGCTCATCGTGCTTGCCTTGCAATGGCTGCAAAGCCTGTCGCCACCCGCCGCGGCATTGTTCGCACTGCCGCAGGCGCCGGCACCGGCGGATGCCACCGCCGTGGTGGAGGTCGCGCCGGCCCGCTGAGGGCGCTGGCGCGCCGGTCCTGAGCCGGCTGCTGGCCGGACTGGTATCAGCCGTTCGCCGTCATCTCGGCCGGGCCGGTCTCATCCCGGCTGCCGCGCGCAACCGGCGGGCGCCGGCAACGCGAAGGACGCGCCGTAGCGCGCCGGGTCCAGCCGCATGGTTAGCACGCCGACCACGGCCGCGCACGCCAGGTGGTACCACCAGCCCGCGGCGAAGCTGCCGGTGCGGGCCTGCAGCATGGCGGTAATCCACGGTGCCAGCGACGCCAGCAGGAAGCCGCCGCCCTGCATCACCGCGCTCAGCGCGCCGGCGCTGTCGGGATCGGGCAGGTGGTCCAGCGCCACGACGAGGTACAACGCAAAGCAGCCGCCCAGGCCCGCGCCGCCGATCACGGCCCAGGCGTGCGGGGCCGCGTCCGGCCACAGCGCCAGCCCGGCAAAGCCGGCGACCTGCATGGCCAGTGCCAGCGCCATCCAGGCACGCCGGTCCAGGCGGCGCGCCGCCAGCGCCGGCAGCAGCAGCGCGGCAGCGGCCTGCGCCACCGCCATCAGCGCCACCAGCGAGCCGCTGGCGGGCGCGCTCCAGCCATGGCTCTGGTAGAACGGCGCCAGCCACGCCACCAGCGAGGCATAGCCGCCGTTCATCACGCCAAAGCTGATCATCAGCAGCCAGGTGCGCGGGCGCCGCAGCAGCGCGCGGGTCTTGCCGGCGGCGCTGGGCGGGCGGCCGGACGGCGCGGCCGGCGCCGATGCCGGCTGGCGGACCGGGCCGCGCGGCAGCGCCACCCACGCCAGTGCCAGCGCCGCCAGCGCGGGCACGGCCCACAGCGCCAGCGCGTCGCGCCAGCTGCCGGCCAGCTCGTTCACGTAGGGCGACAGCTGCGCGCCCAGCGCGCCGCCGCCCATCAGGGCGGCCGAATACAAGCCCATCACCGGCGCCACGCGCGCCGGGAACTCCTGCTTGACCAGTCCCGGGCACGCCGCCTGCACCACCGCCACGCCCAGTCCGCACAGTGCCGCCGAGGCGATCAGCCAGGCCCCGCCGGCCACGCCAAGCCGCAGCGCGCAGCCGGCGCCAAGCAGGGCCAGCGCGCCCAGCACCGCGGTGCGCGCGCCCAGCCGGGCCCGGATGGCCGGGCCGAAGAACGCGCCCACGCCCATCAGCAGCATCGGCAGCAGCGTCAGCCACGCCATGCCCTGGTAGCTCAGGCCGGTGCCGCCGCGGATGGCTGGCGCCAGCGGCCCGACCGCGGTCAGGAACGGCCGCAGGTTCAGGCCGATGCCGGCCACGGCAGCCAGCACCAGCCAGCGCGGGGGCGCCGCGCGCGCGCTCTCAGCCACGGCGGGCGCGCATGCCGTAGAGCTGCGCGGCGGAGAGGTCGACCGGCACCCGCGTGAGCGGCAGCGGCGGCGGGTCCAGCGGCAGGCGCAGCGCCTGGTAGGCGGCCTCGCTCGACATGCCGTAGGGCGCGGCATCGTGATTGTCGAAAGCGTAGTAGACCGCCTGCACCCCGGCCATGGTCATTGCCGCGAGGCACATCGGGCACGGATGGCCGCTGGCATAGACCACGCTGCCGCGCAGGTCGGGACGGCCCAGCTTGCGCGCGGCGGCGCGCACCGCCTCCATCTCGGCATGGGTGGTGGGGTCGTGGCTGTGGACGATGTCGTTGACGCCGGTGGCGACGACTTCGCCGTCGAGCACCAGCACGGCGCCGAACGGCCGTGCGCCGCGGTCACGGTTGGCCACCGCCAGGCGGACCGCCTCGCGCATGAATTCCTGGTGAGTCATGGTTGGCAGAAGAGTGAGTACATGCTCGCGCGCAACGCGGCATGTCGCTTGAAGTCAGTGTCGATGGCACCCGCACGCATGCCGGGGCATCGTGCCCAACTGTACGCCGGGCCTTGGTAATTGGGAAATTAAATGATGAAATCGCCGGCAGTGGAAAAACCAATGGATGCCCCGCCATGCAGGACCCCCACCTGGACCCCGTGTTGCTTCAGAGCTTTGTCGCCGTCGCCGAGAGCGGCAGCTTTACCCGTGCCGCGCAGCGCGTGCACCTGACGCAGTCCACCGTCAGCCAGCAGGTGCGCCGGCTGGAGGAGCAGCTGGGCTGCGTGCTGCTGGACCGCGGCGGCCGCTATGTCACCACCACGCCGGAAGGCGAGCGCCTGCTGGGCTATGCGCGCCGGTTGCAGCAGCTGATGGCCGAGGCGGTGGGGCAATTGCGCCAGAGCGCCGGGCAGGGCGAGATCCGGCTGGGCGTGCCCGAGGACTTTGCCGCACGGCCGCTGACCCCGGTGCTGGCCGGGTTTGCCGATGACTGGCCGGGCATGCGGCTGGAGGTGACCAGCGGCATGAGCCACGAGCTGTGGCAGCGCTTCCAGGACCGGGAACTGGACCTGGTGCTGGTCAAGCAGCGCACCGGCCAGGTCCAGGGGCTGGCCAGCTGGCCCGAGCCGCTGTGCTGGATCGACAGCCGCAGCCGGCCGGCGGTGGCACGCGACCCGGTGCCGCTGGCGGCGTTCCCGGTGGGCGGCCTGTATCGCGGCGAGATGACGCACGCGCTCGACGCCGGCGGCCGGCGCTGGCGGGTGGCCTTTGTCAGCGCCAGCCTGGCCAGCATCCTGGCGGCGGTGGCCGATGGCCTGGGCGTGACGCTGCTGCCGCGGCGGCTGGCCACGGCGCATCACACCGTGCTGGAGCACGGATGGCCCGCCGCGGTGCCGGATGTCGAACTGAGCCTGCACGCCCAGCCTGACCTGCCGGCGGCCGCGCGCGACATGGCGGCGCGGCTGGCCGCGCTGTGCGAGACCGTGATGGCGGCCGGGGCGCCGCCTGATCTTCAGCCGAAAAACTCGTTGTAGTAGCGGGTGCAGGTGCCGGCCGGGCGGAAGGTGTACGGCAGCTCGGCCATCGCGGCGGCTTCGAGCGAACCGAACGGAATGTCGGGGGCGGCCAGCGGGGAAACGTCTGCCGTGGCGTCGGTCTGGGATTGCGCCGTGGCGGCGCGGTGGGTGGAGGGCGTGGTCATGTCAGGGCTCATGCGATCGGGCCGGGCGCAGGCAAGCGGCCTGCCCGGCAAAGACAGTGCGGCGTTGTCAGCGCCAGCAGCCATCGTAATGCTGCACTGCGGCGCGGTCAGCCACCCCAGCCTGAACACACTGTTGCACCATCGTGCCTAATGGCGCCCGATCGCGCTGGCTTGATGCCGGATGTGGCCCGTAGGCCGCCGCCGCCGGCAGCACCAGGGTCTAGCCAGGGTCTAACCAGGGTCTATATTGGGCGGAGGGGGCGCGCACCGGCCGTCCCCCTCCGATGGAAACCGCCATGTCCTTGCCCCCGTGCTTTGCCGACCGCCGCGAGGCGGGCCAATACCTCGGCCGCCACCTGGCCGGGCTGGGCCTTGGCGCCGCGCAGCTGGGCCAGCCGCCGCTGGTGCTGGCGTTGCCGCGCGGCGGCGTGCCGGTGGCGTTCGAGGTGGCGCGCGCCCTGGACGGGCAGCTGGACGTGCTGCTGGTGCGCAAGATCGGCGCGCTGGGCTACCCGGAGCTGGCGCTGGGCGCGGTGGTGGAGGGCGATGCCAGCGGCGGCGGACCGCACACGGTGGTCAATGACGATCCCTGGGCACGGCGCGCCGTCGACAGCGGCACCTTCGATGCCGAGCGCGGCCGCCAGCTCGACGAGATCGCCCGGCGCCAGCAGCGCTACCGCGGCGGCAGGCCGGTGCCGGCCAGCGCCGGACGCGTCGTGATCGTGGTCGATGATGGCGTTGCCACCGGCGCCACCATGCGTGCCGCGCTCGAAGGCGTACGCATGGCCGGTGCGGCGCGCGTGGTCGCGGCCACGCCGGTCGGGTCGCAGGACGGGCTGGCCAGCCTGGCGGCGGCCGCTGACGAAGTGATCTGCCTGAACACGCCGCCCAGCTTCGGCTCGGTCGGCGCGTTCTACCTCGATTTCAGCCAGACCAGCGACGAGGAGGCGCTGGCGCTGCTGCGCAGCGCGTCCACGCCGGCGGCCTGAGCCGCTGCGCCGCGGCTTCAGCCCCCGCGGGCGCTGCGTTCGCGCGCCAGGCGCGCCTTCAGGTGCGGCACCAGCCCGCCCGCGGCCAAAATGGCGCGCAGGAACGCCGGGATCGGTTCGCACGCCGCCACGGTGCCGTCGTCCAGCCGCAATTGCGCGGTATCCAGGTCCAGCACCGCGTGCGAGCCGTCGGCCAGCCGGCTGGTGTCGGCGCAGACCAGCACCGGCAGGCCCAGGTTGATGGCATTGCGATAGAACAGCCCGCCGAACGACTGGGCCACCACCGCGCCCACGCCCAGCTCGCGCAGCGCCTGCGGCGCCTGTTCGCGCGAAGAACCGATGCCGAAGTTGGCGCCCGCCACCAGCACGTCGCCGGGGCGGACGCTGCCGGGGAATTCGGGCCGCACCGCGGCCAGGCAATGCCGCGCCAGCACCGGCAGCGGCGCTTTCATCAGCACGGCGGGGGCCATGGCATCGGTGTCGATGTTGTCGCCGAAGCGCCAGAGGCGGCCGGCAGGGGCGGGGGCGAAGGCAGAGGTCATGCGGGAAAGCTGTCCCGCCAGGGCGGCGGGCACGGGTTAGGGGGCCGCGGCGTTACTCCAGCAGCGTGCGCGGATCGGTGATGCGGCCGGTAACGGCGCTGGCGGCCACCGTCATCGGCGAGCCGAGCCACACGGCGCTGCCGGCGTCGCCCATGCGGCCCGCGAAATTGCGCGCGGTCGACGCGATGGCGCGGCTGCCTGCCGGGAAGCGCGCCGCGCCATAGCCCGCGCAGGCACCGCAGGCATTGGGCAGCAGCACGGCGCCGGCATCGGCCAGGATGCCGAGCGTGCCTTCGCGCTCGGCCTGCAGCTGGTCGCGGCGCGAGGCCGGCGCCACCTGCAGCGTCACGCCGGCGGCCACGCGGCGCCCGCGCAGTACCCGTGCGGCCATGCGCAAGTCTTCCAGCTTGGCGCCGGTGCAGGCGCCCAGGTAGGCAATCTGCACGGGTTCGCCGGCGGCGCGGTCGACCGGCGCGCTGTTGGCGGGCGAATGCGGCGCGGCGACCTGCGGCGCCAGCGCCGCGGCGTCGAAGCGATGGGTGGCCAGCACCGGGGCGCCCGCATCGGTGCGCCAGTGCGCGAGGTCGATGGCGGCCAGCGTCTGCGCCGGCACGCCGGCCTGCGCCAGCCAGTCCAGCGTGACCGCGTCCGGCGCCACCAGCCCGGTCTGCGCGCCGAGTTCCGTGCTCATGTTGGTCAGCGTCATGCGCTCCTGCATCGGCAGCGCGGCAACCGCGCTGCCGGTGAATTCGAGCGCCTGGTAGCGTCCGCCGCCCATGCCGAGCGTGGCGCACAGGAACAGCATCACGTCCTTGGCACACACCCCGGAAGCGAGCTGCCCGTCCCATTGCAGGCGGATGGTGTCCGGCACCCGCAGCCAGATCTCTCCGGTGGCGAGCACGCCGGCCATCTCGGTTGCGCCCACGCCGAACATATAGGCGCCAAAGGCGCCGCCGGTGGGACTGTGGCTGTCGCCGCCGACGATCAGGCGGCCCGGCAGCACGTGGCCGTGCTCGGGCAGCACCACGTGGCAGATGCCTTCGGCGTCGATGAAGTGCGCACCGGCTTCGCGCGTCCAGTCGCGCGTGAAGCGCAGGATCGATTCTGCCTGGGCGTCGCCGCCAGGCACGAAATGGTCGGTCACCACCACATAGCGCGACGGGTCCCACACCCCGGTGCCAAGCTCCTGCAGCAGCGGCGCCACGCGGCGCGGGCCGCTGGAGTCATGCGACATCGCCAGGTCGACCTGGCAGATCACCACGGAGCCCGGCTCGGCATACGCCAGGCCGGCGGCGCGTGCCACCAGCTTTTGCGCGAGCGTGGCGGGGATGGCGCTCATTCCGGCGACGCTCCCGAATACTTGACCACGCCCGCCCAGCGCTTGATGTCCTGCTTGACGAACGCGGCGAAGGCTTCGGGCGGCATGCCCACCGGCTGCGCGCCGTCGTTCTCCAGGCGCTTGCGCACGGCGGGAGACTCCAGCCCCTTGCGCGCGGCGTGGTACAGCGCCTGCGTAGTCTCCTGCGGCATGCCGGCGGGCCCGAACAGCCCGAACCACGCGCTCGACTCGAAGCCCTTGACGGTGTTGCCGATCGGCGCCGCGCCCGGGAACTGCGGCAGCGGTGCGGGACTGGTGACGCCCAGCACCTTGAGCTTGCCCGCGCGCACGTGCGGCAGCACGTTGATGGTGCTGGCGAACATCAGGTCGCACTGGCCCGCCAGCACGTCGGTCAGCGCCGGCGAGGTGCCCTTGTACGGAATGTTGACGATGTAGGTGCCGGTCATCATCTTGAACATGTCGCCGGCCATGTGCAGCGACGAGCCGACCGAGCCGATGGCGAAATTCAGCTTGCCCGGCTCGGAGCGCGCCAGGCGGATCAGTTCCGGCACGTTGCTGGCCGCCAGCTTGGGCGTGGCCACCAGCACGCTGGGCACGGTGGCGACCAGCGTGATCGGCGTGAAGTCCTGCACCGGGTCGAACGGCAGCTTCTTGTACAGCGTGGCGTTGATGGTATGGCTGGTGAAGCTCATCAGCAGCGTGCTGCCGTCCGGCGCGCTCTTGGCGACCAGGTCCGCGGCGATATTGCCGCCGGCGCCGGGGCGGTTCTCGACCACCACGGCCTGGCCGAGCTCCTGCGACATCTCCTGGGCGATGGTGCGCGCCAGCGTGTCGGTGGTGCCGCCGGCCGGCGCGCCCACCAGGATCCGGATGGGCTTGCCACCGGCGAGCTGCGCCTGGGGCTGGCCTTGGGCCTGCGCGGCCGCCGACAGCGGCAGGGCCAGCGCGCACGCGGCCAGCGTGCCGAGCGTGGCAAGGCGCCGCATCGTGGCACGGCGCGGAATCGAAGGCAGACGGGTCAGGCTGGACGGACGGAATTCAGGCATGGCGGCGGTCCTCGCTCGATGTGATCAGGGATGCGCAGTATGGCGCGGAACGGGGTCCGGCGCACCCCCGCCAACGCAAGCCCAAGCAACTCCCGTGGCGCGTCAGTTGTGAGTCAATCGCGCAGGCCCGGGCGGGTCTCGCTTTCCACCCACACGTTGGCGCTGTCGATGCCGGCCGGCGACAGTTCCATCCGGTATTCGTAGCGGTCCGGCCGGTACTGGCCCAGCAGCAATTGCACCGGGCGCCCGGACTGGTCCTTGACCACGCGGCGCACCGCCAGCAGCGCGCCGCCGACCGGCACGTCCAGCAGCGGCGCCACCACCACGTCGGCCAGCCGCGCCGACAGCACCTGGCTGGCCCGTCCGAGCTTGATGCCGCCCGCTTCCAGCAAGCGCAGCACCGGGGTCTCTTCCAGCGCCTGGCGCGTGATCGGCCGGCCCAGCGCCGCGGGCAGGTAGACCGTGATGTGGGACAGCGGACGGTTGCGGTAGTGGCGCACGCGCACGATCTTCACCACCGGGTCGCCCGGCTCGATCTCCAGCGAGTCGGCGACATCGGGCGTGGCATGGACTTCATCGATCGAGATGACCTTGACCGAGGTCTTCTGGCCCATGTCGATGATGTTGTCGAGCAGGCTGGTGCCGCGCTCCTCGCCGGCGGCCGCGGCCGGGCGTACCGGATGCGGGTTGACGAAGGTGCCGAGCCCGCGGTGGCGGCGCACCAGTCCTTCCTGCACCAGCCGGTCGAACACGCGCCGCATGGTCACGCGCGACGCGTGGAACTGCTTGGCGAGGTCAATCTCCCCGGGCAAGGGGCCCTGGCCAAAGCGGCCTTCGACGATCTGCTGGCGCAGCACCACGTAAATCTGGTGATACAGGGGAACGACGGCTTCACTCATGGTTTCCCTTGTGGAGAGATGACAAGTCTGTAATGCCTCTAATGTACTTTAAATCAGACATGGAGCCTAGCGAGGATAACCGCTGAGGGGTTTTCGCGACAAGGGCCGGCGCGGATGTCATGCCGCGCCGCGCCGCGGCAGGCGCGGTGACCATTGTGCCGGAGCCGCCCCGTGGCGCGGGCGCCGTGCCGGCAGGGCAGCGGCCCACGCTTGCCCATGGCGCCAGCCTGCGCGTCAAGCCGGCAATGTGGGACGGCCCACACGGGCGGCGTCGGGGGCACCGCCGGGTGCGTGTTTCACCGCCGATACGCGGCCGGAGTATCAGGGCAATTCCCGAGGGCAGGCTGCAAGCCCTTGAAAATCAAGGCTTTCCAAGGTGGCCCCGAGAGGCTGCAGCAACCTCATGGGGCCCCTCTGTCACAGCAATGTGACATGTCCTCTGCGGCACATCCGTGCGGGGCCATGTCGATCCGGAAAAACACCGGCCAAAACCCTGCCGGCACGCCAGGTGGCCCTTGTAATACAAGGACTTGCGGCTGCGGGTGACGAAGCTGGCACCGATTATGCGCAGGGCAGGCTGGTTTGGCAGCACGCCTGACCGGAACCTCCGGCCGTGCGCTCATCGACGAGTGCAGGCCAGGAGCAGAGCCGCTGTGAATGTGAAATCCTCCTGGGAGCATCGTATGAACAAGACAATGCTGGCGTCGGCGATTGCCCTCGCCTTTGCTGGTTCGGCGTGGGGTAACCCGACCAATACCAACACGGATGGCTGGAACCATCAGACCGCCACCGCCAACTCCAACCAAAGAGGTGCCGGGTCCCTGGCCAACGAGAACTCGACCTCCAATCAGGACAACTCCGATCACAGTACCAGCACACGCACCACCAACATCGACGTCGACAAGTCGCAGACCAACTCCAACAACCGCACCGCGACGGTCGCGGTCGACAAGTCGACCAACGACTCCAACAACCGCACCAACTCCAACAACAAGACCAAGACCAACTCCGACAACCGCACCCGCCTGACGCTGGACCAGGCCGGGCTGGGCAATGCCGCCGCCAACGCTGGCAATGCCTCCTCGAGCATCGCCAATTCCTTCAACACCAGCAAGGCGATCGCGGTCAGCAAGCTCAGTGGGCAGGTCACCGGCAATACGGTCGCCAACATCGGCAACGTGGCCAAGAACTTCGGTAACGCCAACGGCGGCACCGGCTTCGGCGGCAAGGGCGGGACCGGCGGCACCGGCGGTAACGGCGCTGGCGGCACCGGCGGTGCCGGGGCTGTCGGCGCTGCCGGTGCGACTGGCGCTGCCGGCGCAGTCGGCGCCAAGGCGTTCGCCTACAACGGCGGTGCGCGCGCCGGCGATGCCACCACGGGCAGGGCAGTGGGCGGTGACGGTGGCAATGGCGGCGCAGCGATCGGCTGGGGCGGCGATGGCGGCAGCGCCTATGGCAAGGGCGGCAGCGCGCTCAGCGCCGCGGGCAGCCAGGGCGGCAGCGGTGGTGATGCCTACGGCAAGGGCGGCGGCGCTCTGAGCGCCTCGCTTGGCGCGGGCGGCCGCGGCGGCAGCGCCGGCGCGATCGGTGGCGGCGGCCTGGGTGCCAGCGGTGCCCTGGGTGGCCTGGCCGGTTCGGCCGGCGGCGCGGGCGGCAGCGGCGGCGATGCCAACGGCCGCGGCGCGGATGCCGGCGGTGCTGGCGGCGCTGGTGGCGGTTCCGGCGCGGCCGGCACCAACACGGCGGGTTCGGGCACCGGCACGGGCGGCGGCGCGGGTGCCACCGGCGGTGCGGGCGGCGCGGGCAGCTCGGGCGCGGTCGCGACCGGCGGCGCCGGCAGCGGCACTGGCGGCGCGGGCGGCTCCAGCGGCGCGGGCTCGACCGCGACGGCCGGCAACGGCACGGCGACCGGCGGTGCCGGCGGCGCGCAGAGCAGCACTGGCGGTGCCGGCGGTGCCGGCGCGGCGGCTACCTCCGGGGCAGCCACCAGCGTGGCCTCGAACGGCAGCAATTCCGCGGGTAACGGCGGTAACGGCGGCAACGGCGGTAACGGCGGCAGCGGCGGCAGCGGCGGTAGCGGCGGTTCAGCGACTGGCGGTACCGGTGGCACCGGCGGCGTCGGCAACGGCGGGCTTGGCGGAACCGGTGGTGCTGGCGGCTACAACCTGGTCGACGCCGGCACCTTCAACATGTCCAACACCATGACCAGCGTTGGTCAGACGGCGGCGGGCATCATGATGGCCAGCCAGAACAGCGGCGTGGCCTCGCTGGTGCAGCAAAGCGTGAACGTGCAGGCCAACCTCAACGTGGGCGGCAGGTAAGACGCGCAACGCGGCCGGATCCCGGGTTTGCCCCCGGGCCGGCCGGCGGTTTCGCAGTCATGCCGGCAGGACCGGCGCCCGCATCCTGTGTGCGGGCGCCCGGGCCCTGTCATGCCTACGCAAGCCATGTTGCCATGCAGCCGACTGGAGAGAGTCGGCGCACCGGCAGGGGGGAACACCATGCAACCGGTCCGCTTCGCCGTCGGCGCCTGTGCCGCGGCATTACTCGCCTGGCCAGCATTGCAGGCCCACGCGGAGCCGCCAGGGCTTGAGGCCGCCATGGCGGCGGCGCGCGCGGACACTGCCGCGCCCAACCGCGCGGCGCCCGACACCGTGCCGGCACCGGCACGGGCCGCGCTGTTTGCCGGCGCCGCCAAGGCCGTGCCCGTGTCGCGGCTGGATGATGTCCGCGGCGGTGCGGAAGTCACCGTCAACGACATGCGACTGCACGGCACGGTGGCCGACAACGCCGCGGTCAATACCTTGTCCGGCACCAACCACATCACGGAAGGCGCGTTCTCGAATGCGGCGGGGATTCCCACCGCGATCCAGAACTCGGGATCGAACGTGCTGATCCAGAACGCCACCATCGTCAACGTCCAGTTCAAATGATGAAGCCGCTGGGAATCCTGCTGGCGTGCGTGCCGTGGCTGCTGGCCACGGCGCACGTGCCCCAAGCGCAGGCCGCCGACGTCGCGCTGTACGGCCCGGTGGGCGAGCCCTACAGCGTCCGCGTCACCAGCATCCGCGAGGCGCGCTTCAAGTCCACCATCCGCCAGCAGTACGACTTCAGCTGCGGCTCGGCCGCGGTGGCCACGTTGCTGACGTACCAGTACGGCCATCCGATCAACGAGGCCACCGTGTTCCAGAACATGTACCTCAACGGCGACCAGCAGAAGATCCGCGCCGAGGGGTTCTCGCTGCTGGACATGAAGCGCTTCCTGGCCGCGCTGGGCTATGAGGCGGATGGCTTCGAACTGCCGCTGTCCAAGCTGGAGGAAACGCAGGTGCCGGCGATCGTGCTGATCGTCGAGAACGGCTACCACCATTTCGTGGTGGTCAAGGGCGTGAAGGGCAACCGCGTGCTGGTCGGCGATCCGGCGCGCGGCACGCGCGCCATGTCGCGCGAACAGTTCGAGCGCATCTGGGACAGCCAGCTGCTGTTCGTGATCCACAACCGCACCGAGCGCGCGCGCTTCAATGTCGCCGCGGACTGGCGCGTCGCGCCCAGCGGTCCTTACTGGATGGGCGTCAACCGGGACAACCTGTTCTTCACGGTCATGCCCCGCCATGGCGCCGGAGATTTTTGAGGAACGCATCATGTTGCAGACTTCCTTGCCGCCCCCGGCGGTGCCACGCAGCGCTGCCTCGGCGGCCGCGGCGATGGTGCTGGGCGCCGGCCTGGCGTACGCCGGCACGGCACAGGCCGGCATGCCGCCGCAGCCTGGGGCGGCCGATGCCGCGACGCCCCCGGCGCAGGCTGCCATGGCCGCGCGCGAGCGCGGCGACTCCCACCCTGTGGCTGCCGCGCGCGGCAGCATGGCCGGCTGGAAACCGGTGGCACAGGAAAAGCTCGACGACATGCGCGGCGGCTTCGAGATGCCGGGGCTGCAAGTTTCGTTCGGTATCGAACGCGCGGTGTACATCAACGGCGATCTGGTGGTCGCGACCAGCATTAACATCCCAGACGTCAGCCGCATCACTGCGGACCAGGCCGCGCGGCTTGCCGCGACGCTGGGGCCAGCCATTGTGGCCAGCACCAATGCCGCGGTGGCCAACGCGCTGGCAGGCAATCCAGTCACGGCCGACGCAGCCGCGGCGATGAATGCCAATGGCGCGGCGGCAGCGGCTGCGGGTGGTGCGCAGGCGGGCGGTGCGGCGACGGCTGCGGCCAATGGTGGTGCTTCGGCTTCTGCCAGTGCCGGTGCCGCGAGTGCGAGTGCGGGTGCGGGTGCGAGTGCGGGTGCGAGTGCGGGTGCGAGTGCGAGTGCGAGTGCGAGTGCGGGTGCCGCAAGCGCTGGCCTGCCGGCGACAGCCGTGAGCACCGCCACCGGCCAGGTCGTCACCAACGGGCTGCTGAACGTGATCCAGAACGGCCCGGGCAATGCCGCATCGGTGGGGGCGCTGGCGGGAACGCCAGTGACCGTGATCCAGAACACGCTGAACAACCAGAGCATCCGGAGCCTGATGACAATCGACGCAAGCGTCAATACGCTGCAGGCCTTCCGGTCGCAACTGGCCCACACGGCGCTGAACAACGCGCTGCTGCGGGCCGCAAGCATGAGATAGCCGTTAGCGAGGTAGCAGGCAGTACAGGTCGCAGGCTCCTGCAGAACAGCCTGCCGTCCGGGGGAGGAAGACGTGATGAAGAAGCGGTCGATGCAGGGCATCCGCAATGCGGGGTGCTCGACGTTGCTGTTGCTCGGCGGACTGGCGCAGGCCCAGACGCCGCCGGAGGCGGGGCCACCCGCGGCAGGACTGGAATCCCTGCAGAGGGAACTCGCCGAGCAGGCCAGCCAGCTCGATGCCATGAAGCGGGCGCTGGCCGAGCAGGAGGCAGTGATCCGCGAACTGCGCAGTGCGATCGGCACCGAGGTGCTGGCCACCAAGCGCGGCGGGCAACGCTCCGGGCCCGGCGTGATGCCGGCCGACAACGCCACCAACGCCGCCACCGCGGCAGCGGCGGCCAGTGCCACGCAAAGCGCGCCGGGCCTGGCCAGCAACCCGCAGCAGGTCATGGCCCAGGGGCCGCAGCCCGGGGCGCAGCAGGGCGAGTCCGCCAGCCCGCAGACGGTGGCCGTGGAAGAGCCGGTGGGGCGCCCGCCCGAGACTGACCGGCGCCCGCCCGAGGTGGCACCGCTGATCGACCAGCCCGGGGTGCTCACCGCCGAGGGCAAGCTTGTGGTCGAGCCGGGCTTCCAGTACGGCTACTCGTCGAACAACCGCGTCGCGCTGGTCGGCTACTCGATCATTCCGGCCATCCTGATCGGGCTGATCGATGTGCGCGAGGTCAAGACCTCGACCTATATCGAATCGATCGCGCTGCGCTACGGCGTCACCAAGCGGCTCGAGATCGAGGCCAAGGTGCCGTACGTGCAGACCTCGGGCTCGACCATCAGCCGCGAGGTGTTCACCGGGACCGCGGTCGACAACGTGTTCAATGCCAGCGGCAAGGGACTGGGCGATGTCGAGGCCACGGTGCGCTACCAGCTCAACTACGGCAATGAGCGGATACCGTATTTCGTCGGCTGGCTGCGCTACAAGTCCAACACCGGCAAGGACCCGTTCGAAGTGGTGACCGATTGCGTGACGCGCTGCGTGGGCAATACCACCGGCACTGGCCTGCCGCTGGGGCTGCCCACCGGTACCGGCTTCCATGCGATCCAGCCCGGCATTACGTGGCTGCTGCCGACCGATCCGGCGGTGTTCTTCGGCACCTTCAGCTACCTGCACAACTTCTCCCGCGACAACGTGAGCCGCACCGTGCTGAACGGCGAGAAGGAGAACCTCGGCAAGATCGCGCCGGGGGACATCTTCGAGTTCAGCTTCGGCATGGGGCTGTCGCTCAACGAGAAGGCGTCGTTCAGTATCGGCTACGACCAGGCCATCATCTGGCCGACCAAGCAGAACGGCCAGACCGTGCCGGGCTCGGTGCGCATCACGCAGGGCACCTTGCTGGTGGGGTATTCGTACCGCTTCAACAACCGCTATACGCTGAACCTTTCGGTCGGCGCGGGGCTGACGCGCGACACGCCCGACCTGCAGGTCAACGTGCGCCTGCCGATCACTTTCTGACGCGCCGGCGCAGTGTGCCGCGCCAGACGTGACGCGTGCCCCGCCCGGGCGGGACACGCGTGCGCATCACATCCGCCGGCACCGTGCGACAGCGCCGAAACGCGCCTTGCGCTGGCCCCGTGAACGGCGTACAAAGAAATAACCCCGCGCCGCCAGCGGTACTTTTTCCGACCAGCTTCAACCTCATCGGTGGTGCGGCCTGAACAAGGAGAGAGACATGCGCAAACGCATCTTCTGGTTGTTGCCCGACCTGGCGAGTGCCCGACGCACCATGGACGACCTGCTGCTGGCCCGCGTCGAGAACCGCCACATCCACTTCGTGGCGCGCGACGGTGCCGACATGACCGGCCTGCATGAAGCCAACCTGTTCCAGACTTCCGACATCGTCCATGCGGCCGAAATGGGCCTGATGGTGGGCGGCGGCGTGGGCGTGGTGGCCGGCGTGGTGGTGGCGATGTTCCCCATCGTCAGCGACAGCCCGCAGTGGGGGCTGGTCGGCGTGCTGGCGGTGCTGGGCGCGGTGTTCGGGGCCTGGGCCGCAAGCATGATCGGCAGTTCGGCGCCCAACAGCCGGCTGCGCGCGTTCGAGAAGGACATCGAGGCGGGCAAGATCCTGCTGATGGTCGACGTACCGCGCAGCCGCGTCGAGGAAGTCGAAACCCTGCTGCGCAACGCGCATCCGGAAGCCAGCTTCGCCGGCGTCGATCCGGCCATTCCGGCGTTCCCCTGATCAGGCGCCTGCCGCCCCCTGGCGCCACGTGGCGCCGCATGTCTCTCTGCGCGCGCCCGCGCGGCGCGCTCCGGCGCGCAACTTGCCGCGCACCCCGGCCCGCACCGGAACCGCCCCCGGTTCCGGTGTGATGCCGCTGCAACACTCCCTGTTTTCCCGGTTTGCCCACGTCGGACGCATGCGGTACCTTGCGTGACGGCGCGCGGGCGCCTGCCCGCCGCGCCGCCACAGAACAATGAAAGCAAGCCGTCCAGGCGGAGGGGTCGAGACAATGAAGGCGAAATGGATCGCGTGCGGCCTGCTGGCCGCCACGCTGGGGTGGGCCGCGCACACGGCCCGGGCGGAACCGGGCGTGACCCGCAACACCATTCGCATCGGCCAGTCGGCCGGTGTCACCGGGCCGGTGGCGGGCTCGGTCAAGGAGCAGATCGCCGGCGCGCAGGTGTACCTGCGCACGGTCAACGCCAGCGGCGGTGTCGCGGGCCGGCGCATCGAGCTGGTCACCTACGATGACGGCTTCGATGCGAAACGCACGCCCGACAACGTGCGCAAGCTGCTAGACGAAGACAAGGTGTTCGCGCTCTTCATGGTGCGCGGCACGCCGCAGAACGAAAGCATCCTGCCCATCATTGCCGCGCAGAAGGTGCCGCTGATCGCGCCGCTGACCGGCGCCATCACGCTGCACCGGCCGGTGAACCGCTACGTGTTCAACGTGCGCGCCAAGTACCAGGACGAAGTGGCGCGCGCGATCAACCACCTGGCGACGTCGGGCATGAGCCGCATCGGCATCTTCTACGCCAACGACGGCTTCGGCCAGGACGTGCTGGAAGGCTACAGCACCGCGCTGCAGGCGCGCGGCGTGCAGCCCGCGGCGACGGTCAACTTCGCCCGGCCCATGGGCGACATCAGCCAGGGCGTGGCGGCCATGCACAAGGCCAACCCGCAGGCGGTGCTGGTAATCGGCTCGGGCTCGGAGGCGGCGCGCATCATTCGCGAGCTGCGCCGTGCCGGCAGCGAGGCGCAGTTCGTCACGCTGTCCAACAACGCCGCCGATGCCTTTATCCGCGAACTCGGCGACGACGCGCGCGGCCTGATCATCACGCAGGTGGTGCCGGGCACCAACTCCAGCCAGATGACGCTGGCCAGCGAATACCGCAGCCTGGCGAAGCAGCAGGGCGTTGAGACCTCCAACGCCGGCATGGAGGGCTTCATGTCGGCCAAGGTGCTGGTCGAAGGCCTGCGCCGCGCCGGGCCCGACCTGACCCGCGAGCGGCTGGTCGCGGCGCTGGAGGGCATGCGCGACTACGACCTGGGCGGCATCCTGATCAGCTACAGCGCGGCGCGCCACACCGGCTCGTCGTTCGTGGAAATGTCGATCGTGTCGTCCACCGGCAAGCTGATCCGCTAGCGCGCGGCCACGGTGCGGGAGCACGCTGCTGCGGTATAGTCGCCCGCATGGCTACTCCTACCCCCTCCCCCGATTCCCGTAACCCGTTCGCGCTGCATGGCCGCGTGGCGCTGGTGACCGGCGGCGCGCAGGGCCTGGGCCTGGCGATTGCCGCCGGTCTGGCCGATGCCGGTGCCCATGTGCTGGTGGTGGCCCGCAATGCGCAACGCGTGCACGAGGCCGTGGCCACGCTGGCCGCGCGCGGCGGCAGCGCCGGGGCGCTGGTGCTCGACATCACCGACGAGGCCGCCGTGGCGGCGGCCTTCGACCGCATCGATGCCGAGCATGGCCGGCTCGACATCCTGGTGAACAATGCCGGCGCGCGCAACCGCAGCAACATGGCGCAGCTCGATGCCGGCGACCTGCGCGCCATGCTCGAGACCAACCTGGTGGCGCCCTACGCGCTGTGCCGGCTGGCCGCGCAGCGCATGCGCCAGGGCGGCTACGGGCGCATCGTCAATGTCAGCTCGATCGCGGGCCAGGTGGCGCGCGCCGGCGACGTGCTCTATCCCGCCACCAAGGGCGGCCTGGACGCGCTCACCCGTGCAATGGCCGCCGACCTCGGCCGCCATGGCGTCACCGTCAATGCGATCGCCCCCGGCTACTTCGCCACCGAGCCGAACCAGCCCATGGTCGAAGACGAAAGTGTGGCCGAGTGGCTGCGCCAGCGCACCTCGCTCGGCCGCTGGGGCCAGCCGCAGGAGGTGGCGGGCGCGGTGGTGTTCCTGGCCTCGCCGGCCGCGTCCTATGTCACCGGCCAGGTGCTGGCGGTCGACGGCGGCTATCTCGGCCACTTCTGACGCGCCGCACGCTGCTTTCTGTCCAAAGCGTACCCAATTCTGCGTACCCGCTCCGCCCCTTGGTTCAGCGCCGCGCGGGCGCCTTGCCGCCGCGGTAGAACGCCTGCAAGGCCTCGATCATCGCGGCGGCGGCGGCCGAATCGCCGCGGTCCCTGAGCCGCACCAGGCAAATATCGCGCACCAAGGACGGCAGCTGCAGCGGCCGGATCGCCAGCCCTTCGCGGCGGAACTGGAACAGCGCCAGTGACGGCACCGCGCTGATGCCCAGCCCCGCCTGTACCAGCGCCGCCACCGTCGCCAGGTGCTCCACCTCCATCACGCTCGCCAGCCGCAGCGGATGCAGCGCGGCGTCCAGATGCTGGCGCACGCTGGTGGTGCGCGACAGCTGGATGAACGGCAACCCCGCCAGCATCTCGGGCGTGATGCGCCGCTTGCGCGCCAGCGCATGGTCCGCCGGGCACACCAGGTGGAAAGTGTCGCGCACCAGCGGCTCGACGCGCAGGTCGTCGTCCTGGGCCGGCGCGGGCGCCAGCGCAAAGTCGGCGCGGCCCTGCCGGACCAGCGCGATGCAGCCATCGGCCAGCTGGTCGAACAATTCCAGCTCGATGCCCGGATAGCGCGCGCGAAACTGCGCCAGCAGCGGCGGCAGGTCGCCCCCGGCGAGCGAAGGCAGCGCCGCGATCGAGACCCGGCCCTTGCGCCGCTCGGCGTGCGCGCGCAGGTCTTCGAACGCGGTCTCGAAGTCGGCCAGCAGCCGGCGCGCGGTCTGCTCGAAGCGCACGCCGTCCGTGCTCAGCTCCACATGCCGCGTGGTGCGTTCGAACAGCCGGCTGCCCGCCTGCTCTTCCAGCGTTTGCACCAGCGCGCTGAAGGCCGACTGCGACAAGTGGCAGGCGCGCGCCGCGCGCGTGAAATTACGGTAGGTGGCCAGCGCCACGAAGGCGCGCAGGTGCTTGACCGACAGGTTCATGGCGCCAGCGGGATATATCCAGGAAGTCGATAGATTAATCCAAATAATCCGTTTTTTGGTTGGGCCTGCCGACCCTAGAATGGGATCGACCAGCCCTTCCCCTGCCTTGCAACCCTGCCTCCGACCATGACTGCTCCCTTGCTGATCGGCTCCGGTGCCGGCTTCTCCGGCGACCGTACCGACGCCGCACTGCCGGTGGTGCGCACGCTGATTGCCGCGGCGCAGCCCGCCGCGCTGATCTTCGAGACCCTGGCCGAGCGCACGCTGGCGCTGGCGCAGCTGGCGCGGCGCAACGACCCCGCGCAGGGCTACGAGCCGCTGCTGGATGCGCTGCTGGCGCCGGTGCTTGGCCTGTGCCTGCAGCACCGCATTCCCATCGTCGGCAATTTCGGCGCCGCCAACCCCCGCGCGGCGGCGCAGCGCGTGCGGCAGCTGGCGCAGGAACTCGGCCTGGCCGCGCCGCGGGTAGCGGTGGTGGAGGGCGACGACCTGTCCGACGCGGCCGGGCGCGCACGCCTGCACGGCATCCTGGGCGAGGCCTTCGACGCCGAACGCTTCGTCTGCGCCAACGCCTATATCGGCGCGCAAGGCATTGCCGACGCCCTCGCCGCCGGCGCCGAGGTGGTGGTGTGCGGGCGCGTGGCGGACCCGGCGCTGGCGGTGGGGCCGGCGATGGCGCACTTCGGCTGGGCCTGGGACGACTGGGACCGGCTGGCCGCCGCCACCATGGCCGGGCACCTGCTGGAATGCGGGGCGCAGGTCACCGGCGGCTACTTTGCCGACCCGGGCCGCAAGGAGGTGCCGGATGTGCATGCGCTGGGCTTTCCGATCGCGCAGCTCGATGCCGGCGGCGGCATCGAGATCTTCAAGGCCGCCGACACCGGCGGCTGCGTGGACCTGCGCACGGTCAAGGAGCAGCTGCTGTACGAGGTGCACGACCCGTGCGCCTACCTGACGCCGGACGTGGTGGCCGACATCGGCGCCGTCACCGTGGCGCAGCTGGGCCCGGACCGCGTGGCCGTGCGCAATGTGCGCGGCCACCCCCGCCCGGCGCAGCTCAAGGCCAATGTGTTCAGCCACGGCGGCTGGCTCGCCGAGGGCGAGATCTCTTACGCCGGCCCCAATGCCGCGGCGCGCGCGCGCCTGGCCGCCGACATCCTGCGCCGGCGCATGCGCATGCTGGGCCACGACGCGCCGGTCCGCTTCGACCTGATCGGCGTGCTCAGCGTGCTGGCCGACGATGCCGGCGCCATGCTCGCGCAGCCCCAGCCGCACGAGGCGCAGGCGCAGGACGTGCGCCTGCGCGCCGCGCTGGCGCATGACGACGTGGCCGTGGCGCAGGCACTGCAGCGCGAAGTCAACGCGCTCTATACCTGCGGCCCGGCCGGCGGCGGCGGCGTGCGCACGGCGCAGCGCGCACGGCTGAACGCGGTGTCGTGCCTGGTGTCGCGCGCGGCGGTCACGTCCACCTTTACCTTCATCGACTGAGGAGCCCGCCATGACCGCCACCGCCGCGCTCTACCAGTTCGCCCATGGCCGCACCGGCGACAAGGGCGACCGTTCCAACATCAGCGTGATCGCCTATGACCCGCGCGATTTCGACCACCTGGTCGCGCACGTGACCGAAGACGCGGTGCGCGATCTGTTTCGCGAGCGCCGGCCCACGGCGGTCACGCGCTACCTGGTGCCGTCGCTGCACGCGATGAACTTTGTCCTCGACGGCGTGCTCGATGGCGGCGTCAATGACGCGCTGAATCTCGACACCCACGGCAAGGCACTGTCGTTCCGCCTGCTGCAGCTCGAGATCCCGGTGCCGCCGCGGCTGGCTCAGGCTACGCCGGACCGCCCCTGAACCCTTGCCTTGCCCGATAACGACTTCAACAGGAGACCTCCATGCATCCGTTCTTCAAGCCACTGGCCGTTGCCGCGCTCGCGCTGATCCTGCCCGCCGGCCAGGCCTGGGCCGAATTTCCCGACAAGCCGATCCGCTTCGTGGTGCCGTTTGCCGCGGGCAGCGCCACCGACCAGCTCGCGCGCGCCATCGGCCAGGCCATCACGGTGGACAGCAAGGTCACCGTGGTGGTCGACAACAAGCCCGGCGCCAACGGCTTTATCGCAGCGTCGGACGTGGCCAAGGCCGCGCCGGACGGGTATACCGTGCTGATCAGCACCAACACCACGCATGCGGCCAACGAGCACCTGTTCAAGAAGCTGCCCTACGACCCGGTCAAGGACTACACACCCATCACGGCGCTGGGACGCGGCGGCCAGATCATGGTGGTCAATCCGCAGGTCCCGGCCAAGACCGTGGGCGAATTCATCGCGCTGGCGCGGCAACAGCCGGGCAAGCTCAGCTTCGGCAGCGGCAGCTCGTCGTCGCGCATTGCCGGCGAGCTGTTCCAGCAGATGGCGCAGGTGCAGCTGCTGCACGTGCCATACAAGAGCAACCCGCTGGCCATCACCGACCTGCTCGGCAACCAGATCCAGATGATGATCACCGATACCGCCACCGGCCTGCCTCAGGTCAAGAGCGGCAAGCTGCGCGCGCTGGGCGTGTCGGGCAAGACCCGCTCGCCGCTGGCGCCTGAGGTGCCCACCATCGACGAGGCCGGCGTCAAGGGCTACGAGATGAGCTACTGGTTCGCCGCCTACGCGCCCGCGGGCACGCCGCAGCCGGTCGTGGCCAGGCTCAACGCGATGATGGTGAAGGCCGCGCGCAGCGAGAGCGCCGCCGGCTTCTACAAGTCTACCGGCACGGAAGTCTTCACCAGCACGCCCGCGGAACTGGCGAAGTTCCAGTCGCAGGAGTCCGGCAAGTGGGGCCGCATCATCAAGGCGGCGAATATCCAGCCGGAGTAAAAACCGGGCAGCGCAAGCTCCCATGCATGGGAAACGGGGCCACGTGGTCCCGTTTTTTACGCAGAAGTAGGTACGCTTTGACCCTTTCGGCCTTGCGGGGCAAGGCGCGGCTAAGATATGCGCTGGCCGCGCGCACCCATGCGCCGGCCTGCTCCTCGACAACACCAATCAGAACAGGATCAGGATATGAAGCTGCAGTCCATGGTGCGCCATGCCACCTTCAGCCGGAGCACGCGTCCGGGCTTGCGCCGCGCGGTCTCGCATGCCGTCGTCGCCATCGCCATGGGCGGCGCCGCGCTGGCCGCCGGCGTCGCTGGCGCACAGACCGCCACGCCGCCGCAGCAGCAGAAGACGCAGGTGCCGGGCTACTACCGCATGATGGTTGGCCAGCTGGAAGTCACCGCGCTCTATGACGGCTACATCGATCTGGACCCCAAGCTGTTCAAGTACACCAGCGCGCGCGAAGTGCAAAGCCTGCTGGCGCGGATGTTCGTCGCTTCGACGCCGGGCATGCAGACCGCGGTCAACGCCTACCTGATCCATACCGGCAGCCGCCTGGTGCTGGTCGACACCGGCGCGGCGGGCTGCTTCGGGCCGACGCTGGGGCGCATCGGCGAGAACCTGCGCGCCGCAGGCTATGCGCCCGAGCAGGTCGACACCGTGCTGCTGACCCACCTGCATGGCGACCATGCCTGCGGCCTGGCGACCGACGGCAAGGCCGCGTTCCCGAACGCGACGGTCTATGTCGACAAGGCCGACCTCGACTACTGGCTGAGCGAGGCCAACGCCGCTGCCGCGCCGAAGGAGGCGCAGGGCCTGTTCGCCATGGCGCGGGCCGCAGTCGCGCCGTACCAGGCGGCGCAGCGCCTGCGCACGTTCAATGGTGGCGCCGGCAGCGAGCCCATTCCCGGCGTGCGCGTGGTGCCGGCCAACGGGCATACCCCTGGCCACAGCGGCTACCTGTTCACCTCGGGCAACGACAGCCTGCTGCTGTGGGGCGATATCGTGCACAACCACGCGCTGCAGCTGCGCCGCCCGCAGGTGGCCATCGAGTTCGACGTGGACAGCAACCAGGCCGTGATCACGCGCAAGCGCATCCTGGAGCAGGCGGCCAAGGGCAGGTTGTGGGTGGGCGGCGCGCACATGCCATTCCCGGGTTTGGGCCATGTGCGCCGCGACGCCGCGGGCTATGCGTGGGTGCCGGCGGAATTTGGCCCCATCCGCAGCGACCGATAACGCAGCAACCGCTAGCCGCGGTCGAAGGGTTCCAACGGAACAACAGGGGGGGTGCCGGCGCTGCGCCGGGCCATGCCGGCCCGGGCGGGTTCAGGGCCGGCGCCGCTCCATCGCGACCATCGAAGGGGTAAAGCCGAGCTGGCCGAAGAAGGCGGCTTCGGACGAGCGCGCCGCGCGAAGCATCCAGCTGATATCGGGATCGCTGCCGACGATATGGCGCACGAGCGCGCGGCCGATGCCATGCCGGCGGTGGCCGGGCGCCACCACCACCATCGACAGGAACCCGTCGCAGACATCGTCGCACAGCGCGCGGGCAAAGCCGACCACCTCGCCCTTCTCGACCGCCACGGCCACGCGCTGCGAGTTGGCCACCAGTCGCGCGAACTTCTCGGGGCCGCCTACCCGGTGGGCCCAGCCATTGGCGATCAGTAGTTGTCTGGCTGCCTCGAGGTCGTCGGGCAACAGGTTACGGATTTCCATTGGCGGCTCTCCCAGCAAAGCATGTACGGCCCCTCGCCGCCCCTTGCCACCAGGGCGCCGCGAGTCGAGAACGGCACGGCAAGCCGTGCTGCGCAATTGGCGGAGTGTAGCGAGCGTGCGCGGGCGCGTCAATTTGGCTTCCGGCGGGGTGGGGCACCGCTCACGGTGACGCGCCGGCGCGGTATCATCGCTTCCATGAACGCCCCCGTCTTCTCCTCCGCGCATCCGGCCGACCAGCTTGCCGAGTTCACCGACGCGGATGCGGCGGTCGCCCGCATCCGCGAGATCTACGAGGCATCGGTCGGCGCCGTGCGCGCACGCTTCGATGCCTTCGCCGGCGGCAAGCCGCTGCCCTCGGCCGCGCATGCGTGCTATCCGTACCTGGGCATCTCGGTCAACATCGAGACCATGGTCACCGACAGCCGGCCGTCATGGGGCACGGTGGCATACCCTGGCGTATACGGCACCACGGTGACGCGGCCCGACCTGCTGGCCGACTACTATCGCGACCAGATCGAGCGGCTGATGCGCTATCACCGCGTGCCGGTGGTGGTGGGGCTGAGCCGGCGCCCGATCCCGCTGCCGTTCGTGATCGAGGCTTCCACCACCGACATTAGCTACACCCAGGCGCGCGAGCTGGAAGCCTCGTTCGTGCTGCCGGAACTGAACCGCATCGACGACGGCATTGCCAACGGCACCTATGAGCCGGTGCCGGGCGAAGCCTGGCCGCTGTCGCTGTTTCCCGCGGAGCGCGTCGACCTGGCGCTGCAGCGCCTCTACCACTACACCGGCACGGCGCCGCAGCACTTCCAGCGCTTCGTGCTGTTCACCAACTACCAGCGCTATGTCGACGAATTCGTCGCGCTGGGGCGCGCGCTGATGGGCGATGGCGACGGCGGCGGCTACACGCGCTTTGTCGAGCCGGGCGACGTGGTGCAGGACCTGGGCGCGGCGGAACCCGACGATGCCACGCGGCCGCGCGTGCTGCCGCAGATGCCGGCCTACCACCTGGTGCGCGGCGACAAGCTGGGCGTGACGCTGGTCAATATCGGCGTGGGGCCGTCCAACGCCAAGACCATGACCGACCACCTCGCCGTGTTGCGCCCGCATTGCTGGCTGATGGTGGGCCACTGCGGCGGCTTGCGCCGCTCGCAGCAGCTCGGCGACTACGTGCTGGCGCACGCCTACGTGCGCGACGACCACGTGCTCGACCACGACCTGCCGCCATGGGTGCCGGTGCCGCCGATCGCCGAGATCCAGGTGGCGCTGCAGGAAGCCGTGGCGCGCGTGACGGGTTTGTCCGGCAACGAGATGAAGACGCGCATGCGCACCGGCACGGTGGTGTCGACCGACGACCGCAACTGGGAACTGAAGTCCAAGGCGCTGTACGCGCGCTTCAACCAGTCCCGCGCGATCGCCATCGACATGGAAAGCGCGGCGGTGGCTGCCAACGGCTTCCGGCTGCGCGTCCCGTATGGCACCCTGCTGTGCGTTTCGGACAAGCCGCTGCATGGCGAACTCAAGTTGCGCGGCATGGCCAACGCGTTCTATCGCCAGCGCGTCAGCCAGCACATGACCATCGGCCTGGAGGCGATCCGCATCCTGCGCGAGAACGGCGTGGAGCAGTTGCATTCGCGCAAGCTGCGCAGCTTTGACGAGCCGGCGTTCAGGTAACGGTCCGCTGCGCGTTCTCGTGGAATGCAAAAGGCCGGCGCCCAAGGGGCGCCGGCCTTTTTTATCGCGCGGCAGAATCAGAATCGATACCCCACCCCCATGCTGAACAGCCACGGATCCAGGCTTACCTTGGAGACCTTGACGTCCCCCGCCTTCACGTCGCTCGACAGCCAGATCTTCTTGATGTCGGCGTTCAGGAACCAGTTCTTGGTCAGCTTGTAGTCCATGCCGATCTGCAGCGCCGGGCCTACGCTCCAGCTATCGAGCTGCAGCGCGTTGTTGGCGATGTTCTCGCCCCAGATGTGCGTGAAGTTCAGGCCCGCGCCGATATACGGGCGGAAGGTGCCGTTGGGAATGAGGTGGTACTGCATCAGCAGCGTGGGAGGCAGATGCTTGAAGGTGCCGATCTTGTTGCCGTCGAGGTAGACGTTTTGCTTCTGCGGCACCGTCAGCACCAGTTCGGCGGCAAAGTTCGGCGTGAAGAAGTAGGTGACGTCGAGTTCGGGGATCCACTTGTTGTTGACCGTGATGCGGTCCGAACGGCCGACGCCGCCAACGGGATCCGAGCTGTGGGCCATATCGAGGTAGGTGCCGCGCAGCCGCACCATCCAGTTGCCCTGGGCGTCGTCCGCGGCGGCCGCGGGCGTGGCAAAGGCGCCGAGCATGGCGCAGGCGGCGATGGCCGAACAGGTGGCGGTGCGAAGAGACAGTGTTTTCATGAGGTCTGCTTGGTTTGTTATCGAAGCCGCGCCTAGTGTGGCGTAGCGGGCCAGCGGGGGCCTTGACACAAAACAAGCGGAACCAAATGGTGCGCGCGGCGTCGCGAGGGCGCGACAGCGTGCCTCGCGCAGCGCGGCCTCAGCCGTCGCTTCTAACCACATGCGAAATGATTCGTAGCGCGGCCCGATGCTGCCGCTTACGCTGTGCGAAAGATCGGAGCACGCGCAAGGCGTGTCCGGATCGGCACCAGGCATGTCGTGGGCGCCCGCAAGGGCGTCTTTCCGGGTGTGCCCCGTGGGGGCGGGGCACACCGGTTTTCTTGCGCAGCGTCAGGTGCCAGGGCTAGGCCTCCGTGGCTGCGCTGGCCGAGGCGGTTTGCGTGGCTTGCGCCCGCGCGCCGAAGCCAGCCTGCAGGTGCCGGTTGACGCCCGAGACCACCGCGCGCAGCGAGGCCGTGACAAGGCTGGCGTCGATGCCCGCGCCGAACCCGGTCGGCGAATCGCCCACGCGGACTTCCACGTAGCAAGCTGCGCGCGCATCGGCGCCGGCAGTCATCGCGTGCTCGTGGTAGTCCATCACGCGTACCGGCAGGTCCAGCGCATCGATGAACGCGTCGATGGGGCCGTTGCCGGTGCCGCGCACGGTGCAGGGCTGGCCGTCGCGCTCCATCTGCACCGTGATCGCGGTGGCGCCAGTGGCGTCGGACGCCAGCTGATGCGAGACGTAGCGCAGCGGCGTCTCGCGCGCCAGGTACTCGCGCCGGAACAGGCCATACAGGTCGTCCGCGCTCGCTTCCAGCCCGGTGTCGTCGGTCATGGCCTGCACCGCGCGGCTGAACTCGATCTGCAGGCGGCGCGGCAGGTAGAGGCCATGCACCTGTTCCAGCAGGTAAGCCATGCCGCCCTTGCCGGACTGGCTGTTGACGCGGATCACCGCGTCGTAGCTGCGGCCCAGGTCGGCGGGGTCGATCGGCAGGTAGGGCACTTCCCAAATCGCGTCCGGCTGCTGCTGCGCGAAGCCCTTGCGGATCGCATCCTGGTGCGAGCCCGAGAACGCCGTGAACACCAGGTCGCCCACGTACGGATGGCGCGGATGCACCGGCAGCTGGTTGCAGTGCTCCACGCACTGGCGCACCGCATCGATGTCGGAGAAGTCCAGCTCCGGCGCCACGCCTTGCGTATAGAGGTTCAGCGCGAGCGTCACCAGGTCGACGTTGCCGGTGCGCTCGCCATTGCCGAACAGGCAGCCCTCGACGCGGTCGGCGCCCGCCATCAGCGCCAGCTCGGCGGCGGCCACCGCGGTGCCGCGGTCGTTGTGCGGGTGCACCGACAGCACGATATGCGCGCGCCGCGCGAGGCGGCGGTGCATCCATTCGATCTGGTCGGCGAACACGTTGGGCGTGCTGCATTCGACCGTGGTCGGCAGGTTCAGGATCATCGGGCGACCCGGGCCGGCCTGCCACGCGGCCGACACCGCGTCGCTCACTTCCAGCGAGAAATCCAGTTCGGCCAGGCTGAAGGTCTCGGGCGAATACTCGTAGGTCCAGGCGGTCTCGGGCATGGCATCGGTCAGCGCCTTGATCAGGCGCGTGCCCGATACCGCGACGGCCTTGATCTCGTCGCGCGAGGCATTGAAGACGATGCGCCGCCAGGCCGGTGCGATGGGGTTGTACAGGTGCACCGTGGCGCGGGCCGCGCCGCGCACGGATTCGACGGTGCGGCGGATCAGGTCTTCGCGCGACTGCGTCAGCACGACGATGGTGACGTCGTCGGGAATGCGGCGTTCTTCGATCAGCATGCGCACGAAGTCGAAGTCGGTCTGCGAGGCGGCGGGGAATGCCACTTCGATTTCCTTCAGGCCGATCTTTACCAGCTGTTCGAACAGGCGCAGCTTGCGCGCCGGGTTCATCGGCTCGATCAGGGCCTGGTTGCCGTCGCGCAGGTCGGTGCTCATCCAGCGCGGCGCGCGCGTGATGGTGCGGCCGGGCCAGGTGCGGTCAGGGATGTCGACGGTGGCGGCGGGGCGGTACTTGGTAGCGGGATTGACGAGCATGCGGAGTCTCCTTCCTCGCAAGGGAAGATGAAAGGGAAAAAACGGGAAAAAGGGTGGCGAAAGGCTGCCGAACTGCCACGGGGCCCTAGGCCCGGCAACCGATCGGTAGGCTTAGCAGTAGCGAGGAAGCGCGCAGGGCGCGGCCCGATGCCAGGGCAGCCAGCACGCGTGCGCGGGCAGCGATGCGGGACGCATCGGCAGCCTGGCGGGGAGTGCTGGAGTAAAGGTTCATCGTGGCTGGAGTGGGAGGGGCCGCAGCCGCTCCGCGTGGATGCGCATGCCGCGCAAGTCCATAGGAACGGGCAAGGTTAGTCGACAAGTCCGGGCCCGGTCAAGCGTTGCGCGCGTGCCGTCGTGCGCGGCAAACCGTCATGGCCCGATCAGGGGATCGTGGAAGGGCTGCGCCAAACGGTTGGGGGCCGGCTGCAGTGCGTGCCATCCGGCCGCGGTTTTTCTCGGCCGAATGGCGATGTCCTGCGCTGAATGGATGAATTGCGGCGATGTTCTGTGCGCCGCACCTCAGTCCTCTGGCCGGTATTGCGCCGGCCACTTTGTGCCTAGGCTGATAGCGCGGGAAAAACACGACTGGGGGAACAATCATGAGACTGAGAACGTGGGCATCCTGGCTGGTGGGCCCGGCCGCGGCCTTGTTGCTGACGGCATGCGGGGGTGGCGGCGGCGGCAGCGCGCCCGCCGCGCCGGCTTCGGGCGGCACCACCACGCCACTGACCTATACCGCGAAGATGAGCGTGACCTCGGGCGAGGTCGGCGTCGGCCGCACGCTGACCATCAGCGCGCTGGCCGTCGACAGCAACGGCGTCGACGTATCGGGCAACACCACCTTCGACTGGACCAGCACCGACAGCGCCGTCGCCACCGTGACGCCGGGCGCCGCCACGCCGGGCAGTGCCGTGGTCCGGGGCGTTGCGCCGGGCACCACCACCGTGCAGGTGGTGGCCACGGTCCGGGCCGCCGACAACACGACCGTGCAGCTCCCCCCGCAAGCGGCCACCATCACCGTGGTGCCGGCGTCGGCGCTGAGCTACACGCTGTCCATGCCCGCCGCCAGCCTGTCGATGAGCGACGGCCAGGAACTGCCGGTCAAGGTGACGCTGCTCGACAGCAACGGCAGCGATGTGTCGGCCAGCGTTTCGAACTGGGCATGGTCCAGCAGCGGCACCGCGGTCCAGGTCACGGCCAGCCAGAACAGCGCCACGCTCAAGGCCAGCAACGGCTCGCCGACGACCGCGGCCACGGCCAGTGTCTCGGTATCGGTGACCGCGCCTGACGGACATGCCCTCGCCGGCGTCATCGCGGTGACAGTGCAGAAGAACGGCGCCGCGGCCTATCGCGTGGTGACCACCAAGGGCGGGCGCGAGGTCAATGCGCTGCAGGTGTTCAGCAATCGTCCCGACACCTTCACCGCGCGCGTGCTGCGCCACGACGGCCAGGACGTGACCGCGGACTTCGACGGCGCCTGGACCTACGCGGCCACCTCGGCGACACTGTCGGCGACCGAAGCAGCGGGTACGCATGACGCCACCGTACGCACCAGCCTGGCCGGCGACACGGGTCCGGTCCAGGGCAGCCTGACGGTCACCGCGGTCAGCAGCAAGCTGGGCGAGCGCCGCAGCGCCACCCTGACGGTGACCGAGAACCCGCTGTGGGCACTGGTGGGCGACAACCAGGACCCGATGACGCTGCTGCTGCTCGCGCCCGTCCCGGTCGAGGTGACCGCGCGCATGAAGCACCTGGGCGAGGATGCGCAATTCACCGCGTGCAAGGCCTGGGCATGGTCCAGCACCGGGCCGGTGTCGCTGAGCCCGAGCGCGGTGATGCTGCCCAACCAGGTGCGCGCCAGCGGCACCGCAGCCGGCGACTTCACCATCACCGCCACGTGCACCGCGGTCGCGGACAATACGCCGCTGAAAGTGGTCTTCTACGGGACGGTGAAGTAAGGGCTGGTATCCCGCGGCTGACGAGACGCCCTCCGGATGGAGGGCGTTTTGCTTTGCGCTTTTGCTTTGCTGAGACGCAGACGGACTGCGGGTTTGCTCCCCTCTCCCGCAAGCGGGGGAGGGAGTACACAAGCGGCAGGGATGACTGTTGAGCGTACCCGTTTCTGCGTGGCAGTGTTCGGCACCTGCGTGCCTGCCCCGCCGACGAGCGCGCAAAGCGTACCCAATTCTGCGTGGATGAGAGCAAGCCTCGCGAAGGGCCGGATTGACCCGGCAAAGGCGCACGCCGCCACCTGCCAAGAGGCCCGGACGCGCGCAACCCGCCGCTGGCCGCGCCATGCGGCAGCAGCGAGCGTACCCGTTTCTGCGTGGAAGATAAGGAGAAGAAAAAGCGCGCGTCAGCGCTTGCGCACGAAGCGCACCACCTGCTCGGCAGGCTTGTCCTGGCTGGCGGGCGTGCTGGTGTTGGCGCCGCAGGTGTTGCAGCCGCCGTCGTCGCAGCCGCTGGCGCAGCCCGCGGCGGCCTGCGGCGCCAGCCAGCGTGCCAGGCGGCCGCGCCAGCCCGCGGCCGCAGCGCCGCCCAGGCGCGCCGCCAGCGCCGCCTTGACGCGTTCGCGCGTGCGCGGCGCATAGCGCGCCACCACCGACACCGCGCACGCCAGCACGATCAGCGGGACCAGCAGGGTTTCGATGGCGTGGTAGAGGGACATGGCGGCAGCTGGCCTCAGCTGAACATCAGCGCGACGCGGTAGGTCACGAACGCGGCCAGGTAGGCCAGCCCGGTCAGGTAGGCGGCGGACAGCGCCATCACCTTCCAGGAGTCGGTCTCGCGCCGGATCACCGCCAGCGTCGAGATGCACTGCGGCGCGAACACGTACCACGCCAGCAGCGACAGCGCGGTAGCCAGCGACCACTGCGCCGCGATCATCGGTGCCAGCTGCGTGGCCACGGTCTCTTCGCTGCCCGACAGCGCGTAGACGGTGGCCAGCGCTCCGACGGCGACTTCGCGCGCGGCCAGGCCCGGCACCAGCGCAATGCAGATCTGCCAGTTGAAGCCCACCGGCGCGAACACCTTCTGCAGCGCATGGCCGATCATGCCGGCAAAGCTGTAGTCGATGGCCGGCGCGGTCGCGCCCTCGGGCGCCGACGGGAATGTCGACAGGAACCACAGCAGCACCGTCAGCGCCAGGATCACCTTGCCCACGCGCGACAGGAAGATGCGGGCACGCTCCCACAGGCCGATCGCCACATCGCGCGGATTGGGGATGCGGTACGAGGGCAGTTCCATCAGCAGCGGATGGTCGGTACGGTCGCGGCGCAGGAACTTGAGCGCATAGGCCACCACCAGCGCGCTGACGATGCCGGCCACGTAGAGCGCGAACAGCACCAGCCCCTGCAGGTTGAACAGGCCCATCACGGTGCGCTCGGGGATAAAGGCGCCGATCAGCAGCGCATAGACCGGCAACCGTGCCGAGCATGTCATCAGCGGCGCCACCAGGATGGTGGTGAGCCGGTCGCGCGGGTCCTGGATGGTGCGCGTGGCCATGATGCCGGGAATGGCGCAGGCAAAGCTGGACAGCAGCGGGATGAACGAGCGCCCCGACAGCCCCGCGCCCATCATCAGGCGGTCGAGCAGGAACGCCGCGCGCGGCAGGTAGCCGGATTCTTCCAGCGTCAGGATAAACAGAAACAGGATCAGGATCTGCGGCAGGAACACCACCACGCTGCCCAGCCCGGCGACCAGGCCGTCGACCAGCAGGCTCTTGAGCATGCCGTCAGGCAGCCACGCGCCCAGCATCTCGCCGGCCCAGTGCACGCCGCCCTCGATGCCGTCCATCAGCGGCTCGGCCCACGAGAACACCGCCTGGAACATCAGGAACAGCAGCACCGCCAGCAACAGCAGGCCGAGCACCGGGTGCAGCACGATGCGGTCGATGCGGTCGTCCAGCGCAGCGGTGCGCGCCGGCATGCTCACCGCGGCCGACAGCAGGCGGTTGACTTCGGCATGCACGTCGAAATCAGGGCCGGACGCAGTGCCAGCCCGCGGGGCCGGCGGCAGCGCGGCATCGAGCAGGCCGACCAGCGACGCGGCGCCGTCGCGCCGGACCGCCACGGTGCTGACCACCGGCACGCCGAGCGCGGCCGACAGCTTGTCGCGGTCGATCTGAATGCCGCGCCGCTCGGCGGCATCGCTCATATTCAGCACCACCACCATCGGCAAGCCCAGCTCGCGCAGTTCCAGCACAAAGCGCAGGTGCAGGCGCAGGTTGGTGGCGTCGACCACCGACACCAGCAGGTCCGGACGCGCTTCGCCGGCGCGCTGGCCCAGGCAGACATCGCGCGTGATGGCCTCGTCGAGGCTGGCCGCATGCAGGCTGTAGGCGCCGGGCAGGTCGAGGATGCGCACCTGGCGACCGCCCGGCGAGACGAAGTAGCCTTCCTTGCGCTCGACGGTGACGCCCGCGTAGTTGGCCACCTTCTGGCGGCTGCCGGTCAGGCGGTTGAACAGTGCGGTCTTGCCGCAATTGGGATTGCCGACCAGCGCAATGCGCAGGGCAGAGGAGGAAGCAGCTGCAGACATAATCCGGGGAAGGCTCAGGCAGTCCGTTTGGCGGACGGTTGGGCAGTCTGGTCGCCCTGCGTGGCGGGGGCGATGCGCGTGACCGAGGCACTGGCGATTTCCACCCCGATGCGCGCCGCCTCCGAGCGGCGCAGCGCAAAGCGGGTGAAGCCCACCTGCGCCACCAGCGGATCCATGCCGAACGGCCCGTAGGCGATGATCTGCACGGGCTCGCCGGCAACGAAGCCCAGTTCGCGCAGGCGGCGCGCAACCGGATCCCCAGGGGTGGCGTCGTCCACCGATTGCACTACGGCGGGCGTGCGCCGTGGAAGTTCAGACAACCGCATCATGCTTCCAGTCCGTGGCGCGGCCTGCCGCCAAGCGGTCGGTGCGACCGCGCCGGGGTATGTAAATGAAAATCGTTTTCATTGTATCGCAAATGTGGCTTTGCGTTGCCCCCTCAAAGGGCGGGCACGCCAGCCTTGCCGCGCCAGGCACGGCAGGAGGCGAATGATAACCGCTAAGGGTCGTCGCTGAGCGCGTACAGGCGGTCGCGAGCGGCTGTCCATCGAGCCGCGCGACGGTCCGGCAATGAAACACCGAATCCGCGCCGAGCCTGCCGTCGCGCGCAATTACTGCATTTGCGTTATGGCTGCCGTAAGCCGGCGGCGTTAAGCTCACAGCACGCTGAACACCCCGTTCCACGCGTACTTCACAAGCCATCGGTCCCTGGACCGGTGGCTTTTTCTTGATGGCTGCGCTTCCGCTGCGCCGGCTTGCCCGCCACCATGGCGACAAAGTGGTCGCGCGCCGGATGGTCCGGCGCAGTCTTCCAGGCGCAATAGACCTCCGAGCGCACCGCGGCGTCGGCCAGCGGCCGGAACGCCGCGCCCGCCATGCCGGAGCGCTCCAGCGCCGCCGGCACCACCGCCACGCCCATCCCCTGCGACACCAGCGACACCACCGACAGCCAGTGCCGCACCTCGTGCCGGATCTGCGGGAAGAAGCCCTGCGCGGCGCACATGTCGAAGATGCGGCTGTAATAGTCCGGCGAGGCCTTGCGCGAGAACAGTACGAACGGTTCGCCGCGCAACGAGGTCAGCGGCAGTTCCGCCAGCGCGGCCAGCGGATGGTCGGCGGGCAGGCAGCAGACAAAGGGCTCGGAGTGCACCAGCGTGGCCTGCAGCGTATCCGGCACCCGGCCGGTGTGGATGAAGGCCGCGTCAAGTTCGTCATGCAGCAGCGCGTCGATCTGTTCCTGCGAGTTCAGTTCGGTCAGGGCCACGTGGATGCCGGGATAAGCGGCCTGGAACTCGCGCAGGGTCTGCGGCAGTCCGCGGTACAGCATCGAGCCGACAAAGCCCACGCGCAGGCGGCCGACCGCGCCGGCTTCGATCTCACGCGCCAGCACGCGCGCGGCTTCCGCCTGCGCCAGCAGCGCCGTGGCCGATTCGCGAAAGGCCCGGCCGGCCGCAGTGAGCCGCACGCCGCGGCTGTCGCGGTCGAACAGCCGTGCCCCGACCGAGGCCTCGAGCTGCTGGATGTTGAGCGACAGCGGCGGCTGCGATATGGCCAGCCGGCGCGCGGCTCGGCCGAAGTGCAGTTCCTCGGCGAGCACGAGGAAGTAACGCAGGTGGCGGAATTCCATGGCGATACAAAATTTATATGGATCAAGCCAATTTTAGAATTAGACGCGAATGCTTGGGGTTTGAATAATGGTGGCCAAAGGGGGCCGCAAGCCGGCATCCCACCGAACCAGGAGACCAGCCATGCCATCCAGCGCCGCGCGCGACATCCCCCCGCAACACCCGGCCGCGCCCGCTGCGGCCGCCGTCCATCCGGTGCCGGACCGCCAGGGCGGCAGCCTGTTCGCCGCCGACCCGGACCTGCGCGCGCTGCTGCCGCTCTACCTGCCGCCGGACCTGTTCAGCCACCTGCTGCCGCACCTCGAGCGCATGGGCGCGCTGGCCGGCGGCGTGCTCGACGAGCTGGCCGGCGTGGCCGACCGCAACCCGCCGGAACTCAGCTACCGCACCCGCGCCGGCGTGGATGCGCAACGCATCGACAAGCATCCGGCCTATGTCGAGATGGAGCGCGTGGCCTTTGCCGAATTCGGGCTCGCCGCGGCCTCGCACCGCAGCGGTGTGCTGGGTTGGGACCAGCCCATGCCGCCGGCGGCAAAGTACGCGCTCACGTATCTGTTCGTGCAGGCGGAGTTCGGCCTGTGCTGCCCGCTGTCGATGACCGATTCGCTGACGCGTACGCTGCGCAAGTTCGGCGACCCGGCGTTGGTCGGGCGCTTCCTGCCCAACCTGACCACGCAGGTCTTTGACGACCTGTATCAGGGCGCGATGTTCATGACCGAGCAGGGCGCCGGCTCCGACGTGGCCGCCACCGCCACCCGCGCGGTGCGCGATGCCTCGGCCGAGGGCGGCTGGCGCCTGCTGGGCGACAAGTGGTTCTGCTCCAATCCCGATGCCGCGCTGGCGATGGTGCTGGCGCGCGTGGAAGACGAGGCCGGCAACGCCGTGCCCGGCCACAAGGGCGTGTCGCTGTTCCTGCTGCCGCGCAAGCTGGCCGATGGCAGCGCCAACCACTACCGCATCATCCGGCTGAAGGACAAGCTGGGCACGCGTTCCATGGCCAGCGGCGAGATCCGGCTGGAGGGCGCGCATGCGTGGCTGGTCGGCGAGCCCGGCCGCGGCTTCGTGCAGATGGCGGACATGATCAACAACTCGCGCCTGTCCAACGGCGTGCGCGCCGCCGGGCTGATGCGCCGCGCGCTGACCGAAGGCCTGTTCATCGCGCGCGAGCGCCAGGCCTTCGGCAAGCGCCTGCAGGACATGCCGCTGATGCGCCGCCAGCTGCTCAAGCTGACGCTGCCCACCGAGCAGGCGCGCACCATGGTGTTCCAGACCGCCGAGGCGCTGCGCCGCGCCGATGCCGGCGAGGCCGACGCCTACGCGCTGATGCGCATCCTGACCCCGCTGATCAAGTTCCGCGCCTGCCGCGACGCGCGCAAGGTCACCGGCGACGCCATGGAGATTCGCGGCGGCTGCGGCTATATCGAGGAGTGGAGCGACCCGCGCCTGGTGCGCGACGCCCACCTCGGCTCGATCTGGGAAGGCACCAGCAATATCGTCGCCCTCGACGTGCTGCGCGCGGTGCGGCGCGAGGGCGCGCTGCCGGTACTGCAGGCGCACCTGGCCGGGCTGCTGGCCGATACGCCGATGCAGGCCGGTGCCCGCGCCGTGTTCGAGGGCGCCATCGCCAGCGCCGCCCAGCTTGCCGGGCACGCGGCCGCGGCCGGTGCCGACGGCGAGCTGCTGGCGCGCCAGGCGGCCTCGGCGCTGTACCACGTGACCAGCGCGGTGGCGATGGCCTGGGAAGCCGGCCGCATCGGATCGGTGCGCCGCATGCGGCTGGCGCAGCTGGTGCTGCGTCACCGCGTGCTGCCGCAGGACCCGCTGGCGGCAAGCGAGGAGCCGGCATGGCTGGCCGAGACCGTGGCGCCCCCCGCTGACGGCTTGGTGCGCGCCGCTGGCGTGGTCGCCGACGTCAACGTGTTCTGACGCCGTATTCGTTCCCCACTGTTTGCTCCGCCCTCCTGCAAGCGGGAGGGTGAGCACCCCGCCCCGAAGACGCCCCATACCATCCCGCCTCCGCGGGAGACGTCCTACACCAGGAGACAACGCCATGAAACTCTGGCAACGCGTCGCGGCCATCGCCGCGTGCTCGCTGTTTATCGCCCCCGCCTTCGCACAGAAGGACTTCCCCACCAAGCCGATCATGATGGTCGTCACCTATCCGCCGGGCGGCCCCACCGATGCCATGGCGCGCACGCTGGCCGCCGCGCTGAAGACCAGCCTGGGCCAGCCGGTGGTGGTCGAGAACCGCGCCGGCGCCGGCGGCAATATCGGCGCCGAAGCGGTGGCGCGCGCCGAGCCCGACGGTTACACGCTGATGTTCGGCACCTCGGCGCCGCTGGCGATCAACGTCAGCCTGTACCGCAAGATCAACTACGACCCGGTCAAGAGCTTCACCCCGGTGATCCAGATCGGCCAGCTGCCCAACGTGCTGGTGGTCAATCCGTCGGTACCGGCGAAGAACGTCAACGAGCTGATCGCCTACGGCAAGGCGCACCCGGGCAAGCTGACCTATGCCTCGTCCGGCAATGGCGCTTCGTCGCACCTGGCGGGCGTGCTGTTCAACAACGTCACCGGCACCGATTTCCAGCACATCCCGTACAAGGGCACCGGCCCCGCACTGAACGACCTGCTGGGCGGCCAGGTCAGCATGACCTTCACCGACGTGCTGACCGCGATGCCCTTCATCAAGAGCGGCAAGGTGCGCGCGCTGGGCGTGACCACCAGGGCGCGCTCGCAGGCGCTGCCCGACGTGCCGACGGTGGCCGAGCAGGGCGTGCCGGGGTTTGACGTGTCGGTGTTCTTCGGCGTGGTCGCGCCGGCTGGCACGCCGGCGGAGGTGGTCGGCAAGCTCAACCGCGCTTTTGCCGACGCGCTGAAGCAGCCCGAGGTGCGCAAGACGCTGCAGGCGCAAGGGCTGGAGTTCGCGCCGTCGACCACGCCGGAGCAGCTCGGCAGCTTCGTCAAGGCCGAGGTTGGCAAGTGGCGTGCCGTGGTGCAGAAGTCCGGTGCCCAGCTTGACTGAGAACGCCAGGAGGATTGCAGCCATGACCCAAGCCCGTCCCGGCGCGCTCGCCGGCATCCGCGTGGTCGACCTGTCGCGCATCCTGGGCGGCCCGTACTGCGGCCAGATCCTGGGCGACCACGGCGCCGACGTGCTCAAGATCGAACCGCCGCAGGGCGACGACACCCGTACCTGGGGGCCGCCGTTCAAGGACGGCGTGGCGTCCTACTACTTCGGCCTGAACCGCAACAAGCGCGTGATGCGGCTGGACCTGACCGCCGAGCCGGACCGCGAGGTGCTGCTGGCGCTGCTGGCCGAGGCCGACGTGCTGGTCGAGAACTTCAAGACCGGCACGCTGGAGAAGTGGGGGCTGGGCTATGACGAACTGTCGGCGCGCTTCCCGCGGCTGGTCCATTGCCGCGTGTCCGGCTTCGGCGCCGACGGTCCGCTGGGCGGCCTGCCCGGTTACGATGCCGCGATCCAGGCCATGTCCGGCATCCTGAGCATCAACGGCGAGGCCGACGGCGATCCGCTGCGCGTGGGCCTGCCGGTGGTCGACATGGTGACCGGGCTCAACGCCGTGATCGGCGTGCTGCTGGCGCTGCAGGAGCGCGCCCGCAGCGGACGCGGGCAGTTCGTCGAGGCCGCGCTGTATGACTCGGGGCTGTCGCTGCTGCATCCGCATGCGGCCAACTGGTTCATGAGCGGCAAGACGCCGCAGCGCACCGGCAATGCGCATCCCAACATCTATCCGTACGACACCGTCGCCACGGCCACCGACCCGGTGTTCCTGGCGGTAGGCAACGACCGGCAGTTCCGCATCCTGTGCGAGCACCTGCAGGTGCCGGCGCTGGCCGACGACGAGCGCTACGCCACGGCCGGCGCGCGTTCGGTCAATCGCGCCGCGCTGAAGGCCGAGCTGGAAGCGCGCATGCGCATGCTCGACGGCAAGGCGCTGGCGGATACGCTGGTGGCCGCCGGCGTGCCGTGCGCGCCGGTGCTGTCGGTGGCGGATGCCTTGCAGCATCCGCATACGCGGCACCGCGAGATGGTGGTGGAGATGGAAGGGGGGTACCGGGGGCTGGGTGCGCCGGTGAAGCTGAGCCGGACGCCGGCGAGCTACCGGTATGCGCCGTTGACGGAGGGCGAGGCGTTTCTGGACGCCGAGTTTGCCGACAACGCCTGATCCACGCTTGTTATCTCCCCTCTCCCATTTATGGGAGAGGGGCGGGGGAGAGGGCCAGAGTCTCCACGAAGTAAAAGCCGTCGCACTTGCATACGCCGGCCCTCTCCCCCAACCCCTCTCCCGCAGGCGGGAGAGGGGAGCACACCGCCAGCATCGACGCCTGGTCCGTCACCCCGGAATCATCCCCGGCAGCCAATACGCCTGCACCATCGTGATCACGCCGATGATCACCGCGAACAGCAGGCTGTGCTTCACGGTAAAGCGGAACAGCTCCGACTCCTTGCCCACCAGGCCGGTCGCCGCGCAGGCCACCGCGATCGATTGCGGCGAGATCATCTTGGCGGTGACGCCGCCGGTGGTGTTGGCCGCGACCATCAGCGTGTCGGACACGCCGATCTGGTGCGCGGTGGTGTTCTGCAGCGCGCAGAACAGCGCATTCGACGAGGTGTCGGACCCGGTCAGGAACACGCCCAGCCAGCCCAGGAACGGCGAGAAGAACGGGAATGCCGCGCCGGTGCCGGCGAGCAGCAGCGCCAGCGTCGACGACATGCCGGAGTAGTTGGCGACAAAAGCGAATGCCAGCACCAGCCCGATCGACAGCACCGGGCGCGCCAGTTCCACCAGCGTTTCACCGAACGTGGCCAGCAGGTCGCGCGGCTTCATGCGCAGCAGCACGGCGGAGATCAGCGCGGTCAGCAGGATCGCGGTGCCGACGGCGGAGAGCAGGTCGATCTTCAGCACCGCGTCATAGGCCTTGGGCGTGGCCACGATCGGCGCGGCCTTGATCACCAGCTGGTCCAGCCCGGGGATCTTGAACTTCAGCACCGTGCCGGCCAGCGCGCCGTTGGCGGCGAACAGCGCCTTGAACGGCTGCAGGCTCCACACCGTGACGATGGCGGTCAGGATGCCGAACGGCGCCCACGCGCGCAGCGTCTGCGCCAGCGTGTAGGGCGATGCCTTGCGGCTTGCCATCGCGCCGCCATAACTGCCGCCAATATCGCCGCCAAAGCCCGCCAGCGCGACCGTGCCGCCGCTGACGTTGCCCGCGCTGCCGCCCGCGCGCTGCGATGCGCTGCGCGGCTGCCACACCTTCAGGAACGCCGCCAGCGACACCAGGCTCACCAGCGCCGAGGTGATGTCCGGCAGTTCCGGCCCGATATGGTTGGAGGTGAAGTACTGCGTCACCGCAAAGCTGCCGCCGCACACCAGCGCCGCCGGCCAGGTCTCGCGCACGCCCTTGGCGCCGTCCATCATGAATACCAGCCAGAACGGCACCAGCAGCGACAGCAGCGGCAGCTGGCGACCGGCCATGGCGCCGATATGGAAAGGGTCGATGCCCGTCACCTGCCCGGCCACGATGATGGGAATGCCCATCGCGCCGAACGCCACCGGCGCGGTATTGGCGATCAGGCACAAGCCCGCGGCGTACAGCGGATTGAAGCCCAACCCCACCAGCAGCGCCGCGGTGATCGCAACCGGCGCGCCGAAGCCTGCCGCGCCTTCGAGGAAGGCGCCGAAGGCAAAGCCGATCAGCAGCATCTGCAGGCGCTGGTCGTCGGTGATCGACAGCACCGAGGCGCGGATCACATCGAACTGGCCGGTCTTGACCACGATCTTGTAAAGGAACACCGCGGTCACGATGATCCATGCAATCGGCCACAGGCCGTAGGCAAAGCCGAATCCGGCCGAGGCCAGCGCCTGCTGCGCGGGCATGCCATAAGCGAAGATCGCCACGGCCAGCGCCAGCAGCAGCGTCACCGCCGCGGCGACATGGCCCTTCATGCGCCAGACCGCGAGCGCGATAAAGAAGAACAGGATGGGGATCGCTGCCGCCAGCGAGGACAGCCACAGGCTGCCTAGCGGTGTGTAGAGTTGGGTCCAGGGTTGCAAGGGTGGTCTCCTTTGGTGGTGGTTCAAAAATTCTTGTTTTGTGTGCGAGTACCGAGGCCGTCTCAGTTCCCGCTTGTTTGCTCCCCTCTCCCGCTTGCGGGAGAGGGGCGGGGGAGAGGGCAGGCCGTCGTCATGCGGCAGCGTTGTACTTCGTCGATGCTCCCGCCCTCTCCCCAACCCTCTCTCGCAAGCGGGAGAGGGAGTACACAGTGGGAAGCGTCAGTGCTGTACTGCGCCGCGCCTGCTGTCGCCTACTCCGGCTGCCCCTTTTCCTTCAGCAGGTCCGCCAGGCTCTTCGCCGCCGGCTTCAGCGGCGTGCGGTGCTGCGTCCATCCCATCTGACGCGCCGGTGTCAGCGCGCGCAGCCGCGTCGCGGCCCAGCGGAACAGCCGGTACGTGGCTGGATGCGAGTACGCCCCGCTCCAGAAGCGCCACACCAGGTGTTCACCCCGGCTGTACTTAGCGCCCTGCCCGCGCAGGGGATTCGCCACCTGCTCGTCGGGGTCGCGGTTGGCCTCGGTGCGCAGGCGCACCAGCAGCTGCGGGATCGGGATGCGCACCGGGCAGACCTCGCCGCAGGCGCCGCACAGGCTCGAGGCGGTGGCCAGGTCGGCGGTGGCGTCCAGCCCCAGCAGATGCGGCGAGATGATCTTGCCGATGGGGCCGGGATAGGTAGTGCCGTAGGCGTGGCCGCCGATGCGGGTATAGACCGGGCAGTGGTTCATGCAGGCGCCGCAGCGGATGCATTGCAGCGTCGCGCGCAATTGCGCGTCGGCATACGCCTGGGTGCGGCCGTTGTCGAGCAGCACCAGGTGGACTTCGCGCGGGCCGTCGCGCTCGCCGGCGCGGCGCGGGCCGGAGATCAGGTTGAAATAAGTGGTGATGGCCTGCCCCGTGGCCGAGCGCGTCAGCAGCGTCGACAGCGGCACGATGTGCTCGAGCCTGGCCACCACCTTCTCCATGCCCATGATGGCGATATGCACATCGGGCACGGTGGTGGACAGCCGGCCGTTGCCCTCGTTTTCCACCAGCCACAGCGTGCCGGTGTCGGCGGCGGCGAAGTTCACGCCGGACAGGCCGATGTCGGCCTCGACAAAGGCCTGGCGCAGCGCGCGGCGGCCGGTCTGGATCAGCGCGTCGACGTCTTCGGTATAGGGCGTGTCGGGGATATGCTCGGTGAACAGCTGCGCGATATCGCCCTTGGTCTTGTGGATCGCCGGCATCACGATATGCGATGGCTTCTCGCCGGCCAGCTGGACGATGTACTCGCCCATGTCCGACTCGATGCAATCGACGCCGCGTTCGGCCAGGTAATGGTTCAGCTCGACTTCCTCGCTGGCCATCGACTTGCCCTTGATCACGCGCGTGGCCTGCCTGGCGCTGGCGATGCCGTGGATGATGGCGTTGGCCTCGTCGGCGGTCTCGGCCCAGTGCACCTGCACGCCGGCGGCGGTCAGATTCTGTTCCAGCTGCACCAGCAGGTCCGGCAGGTTGGCCAGCGCGTGCTGGCGCACCGCCTCGCCCAGGTCGCGCAGGCGTTCGAGCTCGTCCGCGTCGGGGAACTGCGCCAGGCGCTTGCCTTGCAGGAAGTCCATCGCGCCGCGAAAGCTCTGGCGCAGCTTGGGATCGTCCAGTGCCGCGCGGGCGCGCGCCTTGAACGCCTGCGGCGCAACGAATTGCAGGGTCTGCTCGCTCATCGGGTGGTCTCCGCAGTATCGGTCTCGATCACCACCCACAGCCGGCGCGGACCATGCGCTCCGTAGGCCAGGGTCTGCTGGATGTCCGAGGTCTTGGACGGGCCGGACACCAGTACCAGGTTGGTCGGCATGCCGTCGGCCCAGCGCTCGACGCGCGCGGCCATATGCAGGTCGTCATGCAGGGTCGAGGCGCGCACCAGCGCGACATGCAACGGCGGCACCAGCGACACCGTGCGCGGCGAGCCCGCGTCAGGCGCCAGCACCAGCGTGCCGGTGGCGGCGATGCCGGAGCGCGCCACGGTAAAGCCGGCATCGACGGTGTCGAACAGTTCGGCTTTCCACGCCTCGATCGGGCGGTCATAGCCGATGGCATCGATACCGGCCGGCAACGCGGCTGCCAGCGCCGCGCCGGCCACGGTGGCCGGGTCGAGCAGCAGGCGCCTCACGCCCGCCCTGGCCAGTTCGGAAGCCAGCAATGCCGGCCAGGCGCTGGCGTGCGCGCACCACACTTCGGCATGCAGGCCCTGCAGCGCGGCCTGCATCGCGGCGACGCGTGCGGCCGTCGATGGCATGCCGTGGCGGCGTGCTTCGAAATGGCTGTCGATGCGGCGGTCCAGATCCGTCGTCTGCGGCGACGGCACGGGCGCGGCGGCGCGCAGCCGGCCCAGCATGCGTTCACGGGCGCCGGGCGTACTCATGCGGCACCTCCGGTACGTCGCCACAGGAAGCTGGCGAGGTGTTCGACCTGCAGCGGCGCGCGGTCGTGCGCGGCGGTATGGCCGATATTGAGCAGGCAGCCGCAGTCGGCCGAGACCAGGCGGTCGCAGCCGGTGGCGCAGGCCGCGGCCACCTTGTCGCGCACCATGGCACCGGAGATATCGGGATGCTTGAGCGAGAAGGTGCCGCCGAAACCGCAGCATTCGGACTCGCGCGCATGCTCCACGCGGGTCACCCCCGGCAAGGCGTCGACCAGGGCCACGCCGTGCTGGCGCGTACCCATTTCTCGACGGGCGCCGCATGAGGTATGCAGCACGATGCGCTCCTGCGGCTGGGCTCCCGGTGCGGCAGCGCCGAAGTCCACCTTCAGCACGTGCAGCAGGAACTCGCCCAGCTCATACACACGCCCGGCCAGTTCGCGCGCCTTCGGGCCGGCCACGGGATCGTCGGCAAAGAGCTGCGGCCAGTGGTGGCGCATCATGCCGGCGCACGAGCCGGACGGCACGATCACCGGCCACGGCTGGCCGAACAGGTCGAGCTGGGCGCGCGCCACCGCACGGGCCGCGTCGGGATTGCCGCTGCTGTAGGCGGGCTGGCCGCAGCAGCTCTGGCCGCGCGGGAAATGCACGGTCAGGCCTTCGCGCTCGAGCAGCCGCACGGCATCGAGGCCGGCCTGCGGCACGAACATGTCGACCAGGCAGGTGGCAAACAGGTAGGCCTGCGTGGGGGCAGGGCCGCTGGGGTACTGACGATCCTTCATGTCTCGCTCCACACGTGCTGGGTCGCACGTTTGGGCGCATAATTCCCGCTTCCGCGCGGCGCTTCAAATTGGTCGGACCAATTCAGAATGCGCGCCGCGCACGTTCAGGAACGAGGGATAACGGCATGACGGCAGCCAGGCACGGGCACGCCCGCGGACGCGTGGAGTCGGTGATGCGGCGCATGGAAACCGCGCTGCTCGACGGCACCTGGCCGCCCGGCACCCGTCTGCCGGCCGAGCGCACGCTGGCCGAGCAGTACGCGGTGGCCCGCAACACCGTGCGCGAGGCCATCCAGCGGCTGGCCGCGCGCGGCCTGCTGCAGAGCCGGCGCGGCGCGGGCGTCTATGCCACCGACCAGCTGCGCGCCGGCATTGCTTCGCCGTGGGGCCAGCTGGTGGCCGACCATCCCGCGCTGCGCGAAGACATCCTGGAGTTCCGCCGTGTGCTCGAGGGCGCGACTGCCTATTTCGCGGCGTTGCGCGCGGATGCCGCCGACGTGAAGCGCATCCGCGCGCTGATGGCCGAGCTGGAACGCGCGCGCACCGCCGACGACAAGCAGGCCGAGGCCGATGCCGATGCACAGCTGCATGACGCCATCGCGCAGGCCTCGCACAACACCATGTTCCTGCACCTGCATACCAGCGTGATCGGCATGCTGCGCGAGCACATCACCATCAACGGCACCGGCCTGCGCGAACAGGACGACGGCGCCTCGGACCTGCTGTTGCTGCAGCACCGCACGCTGTGCGACGCCATCTGCGCGCGCCGTCCCGAAGAGGCGCGCACGGCGATGCAGACGCATATCGACTTCGTGCGCAGCCGGGTGGAGCAGGACGGGGCCTGAATAGCGGGTAGAGGCCCAAATGCCGTTCAGTTAAGGGATCCATCACTACCGTCATTCCCGCGCAGGCGGGAATCCAGCGTCTTTCACGTCCCCTCCGTGAAGAAAGTCACTGGGTTCCCGCCTGCGCGGGAACGACGGTCGTTACCTGAACGGCATTTGGGGAGAGGCCCGCTTATTGGTCCTACCACCGGCCCGGCGTGCCGGCCACTGCCTTCAGACCAGCCCGGCGCCCGCGAGCTCGCGCTTCAGGTACGCATAGAAGATCGGCCCGGCGATCACGCCCGGGATGCCGTACAGCGTTTCCATCAGCAGCATCACCATCAGCAGTTCCCACGCCGCGGCCTGGATGCGCGCGCCGATGATGCGCGCATTCAGGAAGTACTCGAGCTTGTGGATCACCACCAGGAACACCAGCGATGCCACCGCGATCGGCAGCGACACTGACAGCGAGGCCACCACGATCGCCGTGTTCGAGATCAGGTTGCCCAGCACCGGCAGCAGCCCCGCCACGAAGGTGATCACCACCAGGGTCTTGGTCAGCGGCAGGTGCACGCCGAACAGCGGCAGCACCAGCAGCAGGTAGACCGCGGTCAGCACGGTGTTGATGGTGGAGATCTGGATCTGCGCGAAGATGAACTGCGAGAACGCCTGCTGCAGCGTGCGCGCCCGCGCCACCAGCGCGGCGGCCAGCGGGCGCCGGTTGGGGCGCGCCACCGCGCGGTACAGCGCGACCATCGCGCCGATCACCAGCCCGATCAGGATATGCACCAGCGTGCGCAGCACTTCGGCGCCCAGCTTCTGCGCCATCGCGGCGTGCTCGCGCAGCGTGTCGATCAGCGTGTTGGCCAGTTCGTCGACGCCGTTGGGCAGCGCGTCGCTGAGCCACGGCGGCAGCTGCCCGCGCGAGCGGTCGATGATGTCGGCGACGTGGTTGAGCAGGCCGTCCAGGGTATTGCCCTCGCCGCTGACAAAGCGCACCAGCAGCCAGCCCGCCAGCGTCAGCCCCAGCAGGATCAGCGCCGACAGGATCGCCACGGCGAGCGCGTCGTGGCGCTGGTGCAGCCGCTTCAGGCGCGGGGCCAGCACGTCCACCAGCGAATACAGCAGCAGCCCGGACAGCAGCGCCGCGACCAGGTTGGCATGCAGCACGGTCCAGAGCGCCAGCGCGGTCAGCAGGTAGGCGACGGTGCCGACGCTGTACCACGCGGCCGGCGGCAGGCGCGGCGTGGCGGTCGGTTCGGGGTCTTTCATCGGTGTCTCCGGCATGCAATTTGCTGAAAGGAATTCCTGGATCCTCGCCGATCCAGATGTAATGGCTGCGTCAGCCGCGGCTTGGGTCCCCCGGCCGCCGCGACCTCGCGCCACGACGTGGGGCCGATGTTGGCATATCGGCACACGCAAAGGCTGTCTATATTAGGGGGAATCGTGCGCGGCCCGTGGTTCGCCGCGTAGTCCTTGTTGTCGCCAAGCCTTGGGAACGCAACGCATGGCCTACACCCATACCATCGGCAACCACCGCCACGTCTTTGCCGACCTGCGCACGCTGCTGGCCAGGGCCAGCCCGGCGCGCTCCGGTGATGCGCTCGCGGGCCTCGCCGCGCAAAGCGAACAGGAGCGGATGGCGGCCAGGCTGGCGCTGGCCGACGTGCCTCTGACGCGCTTCCTCAACGAGGCGCTGGTGCCCTATGAAGAAGACGAGGTCACGCGCCTGATCCACGACCGCCACGACGCCGCCGCCTTTGCCGCGATCGATGCCACCACCGTGGGCGACCTGCGCAACTGGCTGCTGCGGCAGGAGACCGACAGCGCCATGCTGGCGCGTGTCGCCCCGGGCATCACGCCGGAGATGGCGGCGGCGGTCAGCAAGCTGATGCGCAACCAGGATCTGGTCGCGGTGGCGCGCAAGTGCCAGGTGGTCACGCGCTTTCGCAGCACCGTCGGGCTGCCGGGCCGGCTGGCGGTGCGGCTGCAGCCCAACCATCCGACCGACGACCCCAAGGGCATCGCCGCGTCGATCATCGACGGGCTGCTCTATGGCTGCGGCGATGCCACCATCGGCGTCAATCCGGCCTCGGACAACCTGGGCGCGATCGTCTCGCTGCTGCGCATGATCGATGAGCTGCGCAGCCGCTTCGACATCCCCACGCAGTCGTGCGTGCTGACCCATGTCACCAACACGCTGCGCGCGATCGGCCAGGGCGCGCCGGTGGACCTGGTGTTCCAGTCCGTGGCCGGCAGCGAGCGCGCCAACGCGGCCTTCGGCATCAGCCTGTCGCTGCTGGCCGAGGCGCACGACGCCGCGCAGGCGCTGGCGCGCGGCACCGTGGGCGACAACCTGATGTACTTCGAGACCGGCCAGGGCAGCGCGCTGTCGGCCGACGCGCACCACGGCGTCGACCAGCAGACCATGGAGGCGCGCGCCTATGCGGTGGCGCGCGCGTTCTCGCCGCTGCTGGTCAATACCGTGGTGGGCTTTATCGGGCCGGAGTACCTGTACGACGGCAAGCAGATTATCCGCGCCGGTCTGGAAGACCACTTCTGCGGCAAGCTGATGGGCGTGCCGATGGGCTGCGACGTCTGCTACACCAACCATGCCGAGGCCGACCAGGACGACATGGATACGCTGCTGACGCTGTTCGGCGTGGCCGGCATCAACTTCATCATGGGCGTCCCCGGCGCCGACGACATCATGCTGAACTACCAGAGCACCTCGTTCCACGATGCGCTGTACCTGCGCGAAGTGCTGGGGCTGCGTCCGGCGCCGGAGTTCGAGGCCTGGCTGCAGCGCATTGGCATTGCCGATGGCGCGGGCCGGCTGCTGGAGCCCGCGGCGCGCCAGCCGCTGCTGCAGATGGCCCACACCTTGTAAGGCGCCGAGATGACAGCCAAACGCCAGGCTCCCGTCCGTCCCGACCCCGCGGCCGAAGCCGACCCGTGGCAACGGCTGCGCCGCTTCACGCGCGCGCGCATCGCGCTGGGCCGCACCGGCCACAGCCAGCCCACCGACGCCGTGCTGGCTTTCGGCCTGGCCCATGCGCAGGCGCGCGATGCGGTGCACCTGGCGCTGGACGTGGATGCCGTCGCCACGGCGCTGGATGCGGCAGGGCTGCCGCACGTGGCCGTGCACAGCGCCGCGCCCGACCGCGAGCACTACCTGCGCCGCCCCGACCTGGGCCGTCGCCTGGACCAAGCCAGCCGCGCGCGGCTGGATGCAACACGGCCGCAGCAGGCGCCGGACGTGGTGTTCGTGATTGCCGATGGCCTGTCCGCGCTGGCCACGCAGTGCCATGCGCTGCCGCTGCTACAGGCGGCGCGCCAGCGCCTGCCGCAGGACTGGCAGCTCGGTCCCGTGGTGGTGGCCGAGCAGTCGCGCGTGGCGCTGGGCGACGAGATCGGCGAGCGCCTCGGCGCGCGCCAGGTGGTGATGCTGATCGGCGAGCGGCCCGGGCTGAGTTCGCCCGACAGCCTGGGCATCTACCTGACCCATGCGCCGCGCGTCGGCCGCACCGATGCCGAGCGCAACTGCATCTCCAACGTGCGCCCGGAAGGGCTGTCCTACGCGCAGGCCGCCGACCGGCTGGTGTTCCTGCTGCGCGGTGCCGCGGCGCTCGGGCGCTCGGGCGTGGACCTGAAGGACGACAGCGCGCCGGCATTGCCGACCGGCAGCGCCGGGCCAAGGCCAGAGCTCCGCTGAAGACCGCTCCAATCCGCTGAAAACGAAAAACGGCCACCACGCGGGCCGCGACCCGCATGGTGGCCGTTGCCGTCGCACCACCTACATCATGCGGCGCGAGAACTGCCCATGCCCCGCATCCGACATCAGCTGCTTGAACTGGTCGCCGCTCATGTGCACCAGGTCCTGGTGGTCGCCGCCCTCGAAATACACTTCGGGCTGCTGCATCAGGCTGTCGTCCACATAAGTCTGCATGCCGTATGCCATCGCCACCGGCGGAATCGCGCCGAGGTCGCAATCCTTGAATATCTCGCGGATCTCGTCCTCGTGCGCCAGCACCAGGTTGCGCCCGGTCTGTTCGCAGATGGCGGCCATCTGCAGGTGATGGCTCGAAGGGATCACAGCGGCGACGTAGCCGCGTTCATCCTCCAGCAACAGCGTCTTGGCCAGCCGGTCCCCGGGCACGTGCGCGGCCTCTGCCGTGGCCATGCTGCTCAGGGTGTAGGGGTGGCGGATGATGTCGTAGCGGGTGTTCTTGCTGCTCAGGCAGTTTGCGAGCGTGCTAGCCAGGGCCATGGTTGCTCCTTGGTTCCGTATGCGCCGACGGTTTATCCTTGTGCTCCTACTATAGTGCGCCCGCGCCAGGCTGACGGCATGCGGCTAGCGGTGCAGCCGCGGCCACACTGCCTGCAGTTCGGTCTTCAGGAAGTTGAGCAGGTAGCGCGTGGCCAGGGTCTGGTAGCGGTTGGGCAGGGTCAGCATGTAGAGCTTGCTGCCGAACACGCTGATGCGGTAGTCGGACAGCAATGGCACCAGCGCGCCGTGGTCCAGTTCCGCGCCGATCGCATAGAGCGGAAAGATGCCGACGCCCAGGCCGGCCAGCACCGCCTCTTTCAGGAAGGCAAAATTCTCCGAGCTCAGCGTGGGCTCGAGCACCACCTGTTCGCGCACGTCGTCGCTGCCCTCGCGCGAACCTGACGCCTTGAGCTTCTGCCCTACCGGTGACGCGCACACGATCGCATGCGACCGCAGTCCCGCCAGTGCATGCGGCGCCGGGTGCCCCGCTAGATACGCGGGCGAGGCGCAGACGATCCAGTCGACTACGCCGATCTCGGTGGCCACGACCGAATCCGGCGGTGTCGAGATGATGCGCAGCGCCACCTCCACGTCTTCGGACACCAGGTTGTGCACGCGGTTGTCGAACACCACGTCGAGCGTGATGTCCGGGTAGCGCTGCTTGAACCGCACCAGCAGCGGCGACAGCAGCGAATGGCCCAGCCCGGTGGGCACCGACAGCCGCACATGGCCTTGCAGGCTCTTGCCCATATTGCTGATCAGCGCATTGGCCGCCGCGACCTCGCCCAGGATATTGCGGCCGTGCTCGTACAGCCCGGCGCCCACCGGCGTCGGTTCGACATGGCGCGTGGTCCGGCGCAGCAGCTGCACGCCCAGCTCTTCCTCCAGCGCCTTGAGCCGGTAGCTGACATTGGCGCGCGTCATCTTGAGCTTGCGCGCGGCCGCGCTCAGGTTGCCGGCGTCGACGATGTCGACGAACAGGCGCAGGGCGTTCAGGTCCATGGGGTGATCGGGAAAAGACGGGGGCGGTGACAGCCCCCGTATATTGCCATGCCGGCGGCATGGCGCCGCGGGCAATGCCTCAGTGCTCGTGGTGCAGGTACCTGGCCTGGCGCGGCAGGCGCAGGCTGACGCAGAAGGCAATCGCCATCATCGCACTCACGTACCAGTAGAACGCGGTTTCGTGGCCCAGCGTCTTCATGCCGAGCGCGACATATTCGGCCGAGCCGCCGAAGATCGCGTTGGCAATGGCATAGGCCAGGCCGACCCCCAGCGCGCGCACCTCGGGCGGGAACATCTCGGCCTTCACGATGCCGCTGATCGAGGTGTAGAAGCTGACGATGGCCAGCGCCGCGGCGATCAGCACGAAGGCCAGTCCCGGGCTGGTGACCGTGCGCAGCGCGCTCAGGATCGGTACCGTGCACAGCGTGCCCAGCGCGCCGAACAGCAGCATGTTGCGGCGCCGGCCGATGCGGTCCGACAGGGCGCCGAACAGCGGCTGCATGCACATGTACAGGAACAGGCAGCCGGTCATCACGTAGCTGGCGGTCTTGATCGACATGCCGGCCGTGTTGACGAGGTACTTCTGCATGTAGGTGGTGAAGGTGTAGAAAATCAGCGAGCCGCCGGCGGTGTAGCCCAGCACGGTGAAGAACGCCGCCTTGTGGTGCCGGAACAGCCCGGCCACGCTGCCGGCTTCCTTGCTGCCGCGGCTGGCGGCGGACGAGGTCTCGTGCAGCGTGCGGCGCAGGAACAGGGCCACCACCGCGGTGACGGCGCCGACCACGAACGGAATGCGCCAGCCCCACGCCTTCAGCTGCGCCTCATCCAGCAGCTGCTGCAGGATCACCACCACCAGCACCGCCAGCAACTGGCCGCCGATCAGCGTCACGTACTGGAACGACGAGAAAAAGCCGCGCCGGCCGCGCAACGCCACCTCGCTCATATAGGTGGCGGTGGTGCCGTATTCTCCGCCGACGGACAGGCCCTGGATCAGCCGCGCCAGCAGCAACAGCGCCGGGGCCCAGTTGCCGATGCTGGCATGGGTGGGCAGGCAGGCGATCAGCAGCGAGCCGGCGCACATCATCACCACCGAGATCAGCATCGAGTTCTTGCGGCCGTGGCGGTCGGCAATGGTGCCGAACAGCCAGCCGCCGATGGGCCGCATCAGGAAGCCGGCGGCGAACACGCCGGCGGTATTGAGCAGCTGCGCGGTGGGATCGGACTTGGGGAAGAACGAGGGCGCGAAGTAGATCGCGCAGAAGGCGTACACATAGAAGTCGAACCATTCGACCAGGTTGCCCGACGAGGCGGCGACGATGGCATAGACGCGCTTGCGCACGTCTTCACGGTCGGGCGACGCCGTCTGGGCTGAGGTAGCGGTGAGATCGGTCATGTTGTGGTCTTGGCAGTCAGGGCGGTGCAAGCCGCCGCGGAGGGGTCGCGCTGCGCAGTACGGGGCGGGGGATGCCGTAACCGGGGCCGCCTGACGGGAGACGGGGAAGCGGCAAAGGGGAACACACGGGGGCAGGCCGGGCGACAAGCCCGTCGGTCTGGGGCGTGATCTGGCGCGAACTGCGGCGCTATTGGCATCAGCGTAGCGGCAACGGGCCGGCCTGCCCACCCCCTGCGATGTGCTGCGGCGCAGCATTTCCGTGAGCGGCGACGAAGCTAACAGGCTTCGCGGGCGATTGTTCCGTTAAATGGACACTGAAAACCGAATTTGACACCGTTCCGCGCACGCGCAATGCGTTGTTGCGCGCACTGCGGCTTGCACTGTGCGCGGGTCTGGGCAATGATTCGAGCCGGACCCTCAACTGGCCTTCTGCGCCCCCGTTTGCCATGCACCGCTCGCTGCGCCGATGGCTGTGCCTGCCTTTGTTCTTTGCCGGCGCCGGCGTTTATGCCCAGGACCTGGTCGAATGCAAGCGGATCGAGCACGACCAGCTCATCATTGCCTCCCAGGAAACCCTGCTGTTCCTGCGCTGCCGCGCGCGCCAGGTCGCGTACGAGGCGCCGCGCCTGAAGGGTGTGTCGCAACGCGTCAAGGACGACCTGGTGTTCGCCTGCCTGGACCAGGCGGACGCCGTGGAGCACCAGCTGCGCGTGCGCCATGGCTACTCGCGCGAAGCGCTGGCGCGCCAGCGCTGCGAACTGTCCGGCGCGCTCACGCCCGGTGGGTGAAGCCTGAACCTGGCTGGTCAGGCCCAAGCCTCGGACGTTGATGTGATGACGTCGTCTCATTCGAGAGGAGTGGGCGCTAATCCCTTGCTGGCGTTACAGGCTCCGCCTGCGCCGACCGGGGGCTTGCGTTAAGATCGCTTCCTTCCAGCCGTTTTTTGGCGCGCCGTTGCGCTGCATTCCGCGTCTTGCCATGAGCAATCTGAACCAGCAATCCATCCTTTCCGTCCACCACTGGACCGACACCCTTTTCAGCTTCACCTGCACGCGCGACCCCGGGTTCCGCTTTGAAAACGGCCAGTTCGCCATGGTCGGCCTGGAGGTGAACGGCCGCCCGCTGCTGCGCGCCTACAGCATTGCCAGCGCCAACTATGAAGAGACGCTGGAATTCTTCAGCATCAAGGTGCCCGACGGCCCGCTGACCTCGCGCCTGCAGCATCTGCGCGAAGGCGACCAGATCTATGTCGGCAAGAAGCCGACCGGCACGCTGCTGGTGGACAACCTGCTGCCCGGCAAGACCCTGTGGCTGCTCGCCACCGGCACCGGCCTGGCGCCGTTCCTGTCGATCATCCGCGACCCCGACGTCTACGAGCGCTACGACCGGGTCGTGCTGACCCACACCTGCCGCTTCGTCGAAGAACTGGCCTACCGCGAACTGATCCAGGAACACCTGCCACAGCACGAGCACCTGGGCGAAATGGTGCGCGAGAAGCTGGTGTACTTCCCGACCGTGACGCGCGAAGAGTTCGACAACCGCGGCCGCATCACCGACCTGATCGCCTCCGGCGAGCTGTTCGAGCGCCTGGACATGGCGCCGTTCTCGACCGAGAACGACCGCATCATGCTGTGCGGCAGCCCCGATATGCTCAAGGACGTGCGCGCCATCCTGGAAGCGCGCGGCTTTGCCGAAGGCAATATGAGCCACCCCGGCCATTTCGTGCTGGAAAAGGCCTTCGTCGGCTGACGCCAGTCCGCCCCGGCGCGATTCCGCGCCGGGCGCCCCTGTTGTATCCCCAGCGCGCTACACCTCGCGCGTCATCCCCTTCAGGTCGATCCACTCGGCAAACTGCGCCTCGGTGACATGCCCCGAGGCGATCGCCGCCTCGCGCAGCGACAGGTTGCGCTTGACCGCCAGCTTGGCGATTTCCGCGGCGCGGTCGTAGCCGATATGCGGGTTGAGCGCGGTCACCGGCATCAGCGAGCGCTCCAGCAGCTCGGCGATGCGTTCGCGGTCGGCCTCGACACCCTCGACCATATGCTCGGCAAAGCTCGCGGCCGCGCCCGCCAGCAGGCTGACCGATTGCAGCAGGCTGTAGATGATCACCGGCTTGTAGGCGTTCAGCTCCAGCGTACCCAGCCCGTTCGCCAGCGTGACCGTTGTGTGGTTGCCGATCACCCGGCAACACACCATCGCCAGCGCCTCGGCCTGGGTCGGGTTGACCTTGCCCGGCATGATCGACGAGCCCGGCTCGTTGGCCGGCAGCACCAGCTCGGCAAAGCCGGCGCGCGGGCCGGAGCCCAGCAGCATGAAGTCGCGCGCGATCTTCAGGAATGACGACGCGGTGGTGTTGAGCGCGCCCGACAGGTCGGCCAGCGCGTCGTGCGCGGCCTGCAGTGCATAGCGGTTGGGCGCGGGCTCGAACGGCAGGCCGGTGTAGTCGGCCAGCGCGCGTGCAAAGGCAGCGGCAAAGCCGTGCGGCGCGTTCAGGCCGGTGCCCACCGCGGTGCCGCCCTGCGCCACCGGCATCGCGCGCAGCATGGCCTGCTGCAGGCGCGACTGGGCATCGGCCACCTGCGCCATGTAGCCGGAGAACTCCTGCCCCAGCGTCAGCGGCACCGCGTCCTGCAGGTGCGTGCGGCCGACCTTGACGATATCGGCAAAAGCTTCGACCTTGCGCGCGAAGGTCTGCTGCAACTGCTCCAGCGCGGGCAGCAGTTCCTGCTGGATCGCACGCGTGGCGGCGATGTGCATCGCGGTGGGAAAGCTGTCGTTCGACGACTGGCTGGCGTTGACGTGGTCGTTGGGATGCACCGGGGTCTTGCTGCCGACCTCGCCGCCCAGCAGCTGGATCGCGCGGTTGGCGATGACCTCGTTCAGGTTCATGTTGGTCTGCGTGCCGGAACCGGTCTGCCACACCGACAGCGGGAACTCGTCGGGCCAGCGGCCTTCAATGACTTCGGCGGCGGCCTGCTCGATGGCATGCGCGAGTTCGGGCGGCAGCACGCCCAGTTCGCCGTTGGCGCGCGCCGCGCACAGCTTCAGGATGGCAAAGGCCTCGATCAGCGCGGGCGGCATCTTTTCGGTGCCGATGCGGAAGTTCTGGCGCGAGCGTTCGGTTTGCGCCCCCCACAGATGGTCGGCGGGCACGGGCACATCGCCCAGGCTGTCTTTTTCGATGCGGGTGGCGGCGGTGGACGGGGCAGGCATGGGTTGACTCCTTGGCAAGGCGGCGGGCGGCTGGGCCGGAGGACGTGGTGCGGTCCATTAGAATACCGCTTCGCCATGGCGGGTGCCCGCGCCCGGCCGTCCTGCCGCGTGGCCGGCGTTCGCAATCTGTCCCGCCGCATGCTCATCGCCCAGCTCAAATCCTTCTTCATGGTGGCCCGCATCGGCAGCGTCACGCAGGCGGCCAAGCGCCTGGGCCTGTCCCAGCCCACCATCACCGCGCAGATCCGCGCGCTGGAAGAGGCCTACGGGGTGGAACTGTTCCATCGCGGCGGGCGCCGGCTGGCGTTGTCCGACGCCGGACTGGCACTGTTGCCGCGGGTCGAGGCGCTGGTGCAGCAGGAAACCGAGATCGACTTCTTCCTGCGCCATTCGGGCGACCTGCGCACCGGCAGCCTGCGCGTGGGCGCCACCGCGCCGTACTACGTGCTGGAACTGATCCGCCGCTTCAGCGAGCGGTTCCCGGCGATCGACGTGAGCGTGGTCACCGGCAATTCGCAGGAGGTGCTGGAGGCGCTGCAGGAGTACCGCGTCGACCTTGCCACCTCGTCGCAGCGCGTCGACGACGCGCGCCTGTCGCGCATGCTGCTCGGCGTCGATCCGCTGATGCTGGTGGTGCACCGCACCCATGCGCTGGCCGGCCATACCGAAGTGCCGGTGAGCGCGCTGGCGGGCTGCCGGCTGCTGATGCGCGAGCTGGGGTCGACCACGCGCATCGCCACCGAGGACATGCTGGCGCAGGCGCGCGTCAGCCCGGCGGCGCAGATGGAAATCGGCAGCCGGGAGTCGATCCGCGAAGCGGTGATCCGCAACCTGGGGGTTTCGGTGATCGCCCGGCACGAAGTGCCAAGCCATCCCGACCTGCGCGTGCTGGGCTTCACCGATGCTTCGCCGTGCCTGCACGAATACCTGTATTGCCTGCGCGAGCGGCGCGGCGCGCGGCTGATCGATGCGTTTGCCGCGCTGGCGGACACGCCGCCCGCGCAGGGGCGCGGCGCAGGCTGAGCGGGCGCCACCCCGGCGCGCCGGGCGCCGGCGCTACGCCGTCATTTTCAGGCACTGCTCCATGCACACGGCGCAGGCGCGCGCACATTCCTGGCAGTGCTCGGCGTCATGGCGTTCGCATTCTTCCTTGCACCACTTGCAGACTTCGGCGCAGTCCTCGCACACCAGCGGCGCGAACTCGCTGTTGCGCAGCATGTACGACGCGGCCAGCTGGGCGATGCCGGCGCAATCCATGTCCAGCGCAATGCAGCGCGCCATCTTGCGCACGTCCTGTTCTTCCAGGCACGCGGCCGCGCACTTCAGGGCCGCCGCCGCCGCGGCATTGCAGGCGGCAATGCAGTCGGCGTAGCGGGCGGCGTTTTCCTGCACGGTGGGTCGGATCATGGAACGTCCTCCTTGGGGGGTAGGTGGATGGAACCGGCATGCCCCGGAGCGGCAGGCGGCGCATCTGCGTGCGCTCGGGGCATCGTTATCCACAATAGCAGGCGCTGCAGCATCCTGTCGGCCCGGTATTTGCTGCTTGGTGCTGGTTACAATGCCGGATAGCGCGGCAGGCAGGCGGCGGCACACAGGCAGCGCTGCCGTCACCTGCGCGACGGTCCGGGGCACCACCGGCCGGCATTGCGCATCTAACAGTCACGGCACCGGCCAGACCGGCCGGCCGCTGCAAACACACACCGGCAGCACGGGGAAGGAAGGACATCATGGGCGAGGCAAAACGGCGGGGTACTCCCGAGGAGCGTGCGGCACAGGCACGCGCAAAGATCGAGGCCTTGCGCCCCGCCCAGCTGGTCTGCGGGCACTGCAAGACCGCGTTCGCGCAGTTCGACACGCTCGACGTGCCAGGCCTGCCCGGCATCGACGCGGTGTTCGGGGGCGAATGCCCGGGCTGCGGCAATGACGTGGTGGTGTTCAAGGGCGCGCCCGAGGCCGTCGCCCAGGCCATGATCGCCTGGGAAAAGATGCTCGGCGCCGACGCACAGCTTGGCTACCAGTCCAGCGACGGCCGCCACGTGCCGTTCGAGCCCGAGGGCGCGGCCGGGGCGGTGCCGGACAAGCCCGCGGGCACCCTTCACTGAGCCGCGGGCGGCCCCGCCGGCTGCGCGCTGGGCGCGTCCGCCAGTTCGGGCGGGCCGATCTCGTAGCGGCCGCGGCCCGCGCCCTTGGCGCGGTATAGCAGCACGTCCGCGAGCCGCATCAGCTCGTGCTCCTGCGCGGCGCCGCCGCGATACAGCGCTACGCCGATGCTGACGTCGACGTCGGCGTGCACGCCTTCGAAGCGGAACGGCGCATCCATCGCCTGCAGGATCGCTTGCGCGACCCGGCGCGCGGCGCCTGCCTGCGGCAGGTCTTCCAGCACCACCGCGAACTCGTCGCCGCCAAGCCTGGCCACGGTATCGCTGTCACGCACGCAGCGGCGCACGCGCTGGGCAAAGTCCTGCAGCAGCAGGTCGCCGGCGGCGTGGCCGTGGATATCGTTGACTGCCTTGAAGCGGTCCATGTCGAGATACAGCAGCGCCATCAGCGTGCCCTGCTCGCGGCTGCGCGCCATGGCCGCGTGCAGCTGGCCTTCGAAGGCGCTGCGGTTGAGCAGCTGCGTCAGGTGGTCGGTGCGCGACATGCGCGCCAGGCGCTGGGTCTCGAGCTTGCGCTGGGTGATGTCCTGCACGTGGACATGCACGCCCACCACTTCGCTGCCGTCGGCGCTCCATTCCGGGCGCAGGCTGGTTTCCATGCAGTGGTAGACGGGGACCTCGTCCTCGGTTTCGAAGATCACCGCGCTGCCGGCCAGCGCGCGTTCCAGGTACGGCCGCACGTGCGCGAAGCGGGCTTCGCCCAGCACCTCGCGCATGGGTTTGCCGCGCAGTTCTTCGGGCTTCAGGCCGAACACGCGCTCATAGGCCAGGTTGTTGAACACATAGCGCGCGTCGGTATCGACGAAGGCCAGCAGCGACGGCAGCGTGTCGGTCACCGCGCGCAGCCGCCGCTCGCTGCGGTCCAGCGCCTGGCGGCGCTCGCGCACGTCGCGCATCAGCTTGATAAAGGCGCGCGTCAGGTCGCCGATTTCGTCGCGCTGCTGCCGCGTGGGCAGCCGCTCGAAGGCGGACAAGTCGTTGGCGCTGGCCAGCACCACCCGGTGCAGGCGCGACAGCGGCGTCAGCTGGCGCCGCACTGCCAGCCAGATCAGCAGCGCCACCCCGGCCATCGCCACCCCGGCCATGCCGAGAAAGCGCTGCTGCATCTGCCGCAGCGGGGCGTAGGCCTCGCGCGCCGGCAGCAGCGCCACCAGTTCCCAGCCGGTGGTCGACATCAGATGGCGCGCAATCACCGGCCGCGCCGGCGTCAGGAATTCCAGCGGCGCCGGGCTGTCGTCCTCGCCGCAGGTGTCGCCCACTGGCCGGGCCGGCTGGCGGGCCTGGGCGGGGTCGGGATGGCGCACGTAGACGGGCTCGCGGCCCGCGGATACCAGGCAGTAGTAGCCGGTGGTGCCGAGGCGGTTGTGCAGGATGTCGACCAGGAAGTTGGCGCTGGACAGGTCCAGCCAGCCGCCCACCAGGCCCAGGAAGCTGCGCTGCGGCGACAGCACCGGCACCGAAACCAGCACGCCCATCTGGCCGCTGGTGCGCGAGCGGATCGGCGGCGATACCACCGGGGCCAGCGTGCGCGTGGCCTCGCGGAAGTAGTCGCGGTCGCGGACTTCGGCGCCGGCGCCCTGGTCGCTGAGGACATTGCCGTGCTGGTCGGCAACCAGCAGCGCGTTGAACGCCGCCGGCACCGGGATCGCGTCGGACAGCGCCTGCAGCGCGCGCTGCCGCATCGCGGCGGCGTGCGCGCCGTGCGCCTGCGCCATCAGGCCGCCGAGCCGGTCGGCCTGGTGCGACAGCAGCTGGATACGGTCGTTCATGGCCGTGTCGAGCTGGTTGGCGGTCAGCTTGACCACGGAATCCTGCTGGCCTTCGAGCGCATCGTGCAGATCGCTGTGCGCGTCATACAGGGCGATCAGTATGATGCCGGTGCCGAACACCGCGGCCAGCACGGTGGTGATGATCGCAATGCGCGCTTTCAGCGTGGGCGTGTAAACGGGCATGTCGGGTGCAAGGGGGGCGCAAGGGCCGCGAGGAAGAGCGCGAGCTTGTCGCAACCTGCAGGTCGAGTCTCGGGTGCAACCCTACCATACCCCCGCCCTCGCGGGGCATCCGGCATTTCCCCGCGCGCGGTGCCATGCCGCGGCGGGGCTGTGCGCGCTGCCTGCGCCACGGTATAGTCCCCCGCTAAGGCGAGGGCTGGCCGCGTGGCGGCATGCCTGCGCAGGGGAAGTGCCCCTGCCGCATGCCGGAACCCACCGACCATGAGACTGACTTCGCTTTCCCCCGCCCTGTTGTCCTTGCTGGTCGCGGCCGGCGGCGCGATGCTGACGGCGGGGGCATGGCTGCAGGCCGACCGGCTCGAGCGCCATGCCGCCCAGCAGCACTTCGATGCGCTGCTGGCGCAGGCCGGCAGCGCGCTGCGCGAGCGCATGCAGGAGAACGAACGGCTGCTGCGCGGCGTGGCCGCGGTGATGACCGCCAATCCTGGCGCCTCGCGCGCGCAATGGCGCAACTACCTCTATACCGCGCAGCGCGACGACCTGCCGGCCGGCACCCAGGCCATCGGCTACGCGCCGCTCACCACGCCGCAGCAGGTGCCCCGGCTGGTGCAGGCCGCGCGCGCCGACGGCCTGGCCGATTACAGCATCCATCCCGCCGGCGCGCGCGCGCTGTACGCGCCCATTCTCTACATCGATCCGCTGGACGGGCGCAGCATGCGCGTCGCGGGTTTCGACATGCTGTCCGAGCCCACCCGCAGGGCCGCGCTCGAAGCCGCGCGCGACAGCGGCGAGCCGCGCCTGAGCGCCGGCCTGGACCCGATCGGCGAGCCCGAAGCCGTGGCGCGCCAGCGCGGTGCGCTGGTGTTCCTGCCGGTCTATGGCGCCGGTGCCCCGCTCAGCACGGTGGCGCAGCGGCGCGAGGCCGTGCTGGGCTACGTCTACCTGTCATTGCGGCTGGGCGACCTGATGCGCGCGGTCGGGGCCTCGGCATCGAACGAACTCGAGCTGTCGCTGCACGAGGGCGGCCCCGCCGCCGCCGGCGCGCTGCTGTCGGGCGGCCCCACCGAAGGCGAGCTGCGCGAAGACGGCAGCGCCCCGCTGCTGCAGGGCGAGCGCCAGTTCCACTATGGCGGCCGCAGCTGGACGCTGCGCGCCGCCACCCGTCCCGCCTTCGAAGCCGCGCATGGGCCGCGGCCCGCTTTGCTGGTGCCGGCCGCGGGGGGCCTGGCGACGCTGCTGCTGGCCTGGCTGACTTATGCGCTGGCGCGCCAGGGCCGCGCCGCGCGGCAGCGCGAGGCCCGCGCCGTGCACGCCTGGGAAGACGACAGCGCCATGCTGCAGGCCTGCCTGGCGCAATCCGCCGACGGCTTCGTCGTGACCGATGCGCATGGCGTGGTGGTGCGCGCCAGCGAGCGCGCCGGGCAATTGTTCGGCACCAATGCCACGCGCCTGGCCGGACGCAGCCTGGACGCGCTGATTCCCGGCGCCACCGGCGTGGTCCCCGCGGACGCCGCGGCAGGTTCCGCGATCCGCCGCGAACTGGCGGGACTGCGCGCCGACGGCGACCGCTTTGCGCTGCGTGTCAGCGCGGCGCGGCTGCCCGCCGCCGAAGGCGCCGCGTCCCACTGGCTGTGGACGGTTACCGACCTTGCGCCCGAGCGGCGCGCGCAGGACGCCGCCGCGATGCAGGCGGCGCGCTATGCCGGCCTGCTTGACCACGCCGCGTTCTGCGTCATCACCTTCGACGAGGACGGCCTGATCACCGGCATCAACGCGGCCGGCCAGCGCATGCTGTGGTACAGCAGCACCGAACTGGTCGGCCACATGCCGGTGACCGGGCTGCATGTCGCGGCCGAACTGGCCGACCACGCGCGCGCGCTGAGCGCCGAGCTGGGTGCGCCGGTGGCGCCGGGGCTGCCCGCGCTGCTGGCCAAGCCGCGGCTGGGGCTGACCGATGAACGCGAATGGACCTGGGTGCGCAAGGGCGGCTCGCGCATGCCGGTGCGGCTCGCGGTGTCCGCGTTGCCCGTGCCGGCGCAGGCAACGGTGGCCGCCGGCTACCAGGCGATCGGCTATGACCTGACCGAGCGCCTGCGCGTGGACGAGTACATCCGCCACCTCGCGCTGCACGATCCGCTGACCGGCCTGCCCAACCGCGCCGAGCTGGGCGAGCGCGCCCAGGCCCTGCTGCTGCAAGCACGCACCCGCGGCGAGCGCGTGGCGCTGCTGCTGCTCGACCTGGACCACTTCAAGCGCATCAACGATTCGCTCGGCCACCCGGTGGGCGACGACGTGCTGCGCACCATGGCCGACCGCATCAAGGGCACGGTGCGCCAGGGCGACCTGGTGGCGCGCATGGGCGGCGACGAGTTCGGCGTGGTGCTGGGCGGCCTGCGCCACGACAGCGAGGCGGAACTGATCGCCGCCAAGATCCAGGCGCGCGTCAATGAAGAGCTGGTGGCCGGCGGCCAGCGCCTGCGGGTGACGCCGTCGGTCGGCATGGCGGTCTTTCCGGACGATGGCGACACGCTGACCGAGCTGCTCAAGTCCGCCGACTCCGCCGTGTACGCCGCCAAGCAGGGCGGGCGCGCGCGCCTGTGCCGGTTTGCCAGCGCCATGGCCGAGGCCTCGCTGGCGCGCTTCACCATCGAAGGCCTGCTGGGGCGCGCGCTGGCCGGCAACGAATTCCGGCTGCGCTACCAGCCGATCGTCGATACCGCCACGCTGACCATCCCCGCGGTCGAGGCGCTGATTACCTGGGAGACCGCCGAACGCGGCGTGATCCAGCCGGCCGAGTTCATCCCCATTGCCGAGCAGAGCGGCCTGGTGGTGCCGCTCGGCGAATGGACCCTGTCCACCGCCTGCCGCGAGATCCAGGCCCTGCGCGAGGAGCTGGGCCGCGAGCTGGAGGTGGCCGTCAATATCTCGCCGCTGCAGCTGCGCCAGGCCGACTTCCCCGACACCGTGGCGCGCTGCCTGCGGCAGGCCGGCTTGCCGCCGCAAGGGCTGGTGATCGAAGTCACCGAGGGCATCCTGGTCGACGGCGGCGAGACCACCATCGAGACCTTCCGCCGCCTGCGCGAATTGGGCGTGGGGCTGTCGATCGACGATTTCGGCACCGGCTACTCCGGGCTCAACTACCTGACCCGCCTGCCGATCAGCCGGCTCAAGATCGACAAGTCCTTCGTCGACGGCGTGGACACCCCCGGCCACGACCAGGCCGTGGCCGCGGCCATCATCGCGCTGGGGCACCAGCTGCATCTCAAGGTAATCGCCGAAGGGGTGGAAACCGAGGCGCAGTTTGCCTTCCTGCGCGCCCAGGGATGCGACGGGCTGCAGGGCTTCCTGTTCAGCCAGGGCGTGCCGCAGCAGGCGCTGCGCGATGTGCTGCGCAAGCCGTTACCGGTCCCCGGCACCGCGGGCACGCCGGCCGCGTCCACTCCGCAACAGGCCTGATCGCACCCGGCGCACCGCATCCCAAATCCCCCGATACCTCCATCGGAATACTTTGCCGATCTGCCATATGGCTGGCATCTGCGCTGCCTATGCTGGCGGCCGGTTCGATCGAGATGCAGGGAGATGCGGTGATGCAGGCAGGCAAGCCAAAGCAGGGCGGGGCGTTCCTGGCCGTGGAGCGGGTCAGCAAGCGCTTTGGTGGCTCCGGCGGCTCCGGCGGCTTCCTCGCGCTGGACGGCGTGTCGCTGTCGGTCGGGCAGGGCGAGCTGCTATGCCTGCTGGGCCCGTCCGGCTGCGGCAAGACCACGCTGCTGCGCATCATCGCCGGCCTGGAGCGCGAGGACACCGGCCGCATCCACGCCGGCGCGCGCGAGCTGACCGGCCTGCCGCCGCAGGCGCGCGACTACGGCATCCTGTTCCAGTCCTACGCGCTGTTCCCCAACCTAACCGTGGCGCAGAACGTTGCCTACGGCCTGCACGGGCGCGGCATGGGGCGCACGCACCGCGACGCGCGCGTGGCCGAAATGCTCGACCTGGTCGGCCTGGCCGGCAGCGAACGCAGGTTCCCGGGGCAGCTCTCGGGCGGCCAGCAGCAGCGCGTGGCGATGGCCCGCGCACTGGCGCCGGCGCCTTCACTGCTGTTGCTGGATGAACCGATGTCGGCGCTCGACGCGCGCGTGCGCGAGCATCTGCGCGCGGAGCTGCGCCAGCTGCAGCGCCGCCTGAACATCACCACCGTGATGGTCACCCACGACCAAGAAGAGGCCATGACCATGGCCGACCGCATCGCCGTGATGGATGGCGGGCGCATCGTGCAGGCCGGCACGCCCGCCGAGATCTACGAGCAGCCGGCATCGGCCTTCGTCGCCGGCTTTCTCGGCCAGGCCAACTGGCTGCCGGGGCACAGCGGGTCGGCCGGGCGCTTCACCATCGGCGAGGGCAGCCAGGCGGTCGAGTTGCTGGTCGACGCGCCGCAGCCGGTGGCCGGCGCCGCCAGGCTGTGCTGCCGCCCGGAGGCGGTGCGGCTGGACCCGGACGCCGCCGAGCCCAACCGGCTGCTGGCGCGCGTGGTCGACCAGACCTACCTCGGCAACCGCTACCGGCTGGCGCTGGAAGCCGACCGCCTGCCTGGCCTGCCGTTGTTTGCCGACGTCGCGCGCGAGGCGCGGCACCGGGTGCCGGAGCCGGGCGGCCACAAGTTCTGGATCGCCTTGCCGGCGCCGGCGCTGCGGGTGTTCGCATGATGCGGGCCGCGACCGCTGCGCTGCCGGCACAGGCGCCGTCGTCCCATCGGCGCGGCACCGGCCTGGCCGCGCGACTGGCGCATGGCGCTCCCGCCGCGATGAAGTGGCTGTGGCTGGCCGGGCTTGCCGCTGGCCTGCTGCTGCCGCTGCTGGCGCTTTTTCGCCAGGCCTGGTTCGACGGCGCGGGCCAGTGGGTGCTGGGCGCGCGCATGGCGGCGCTGGTATCCGGCCCGAACTTCCTGCCGATGCTGGGGCGCAGTGTCGCGGTGTCGCTGACGGTGGTGGCGCTGGTGGTGCCGCTGGCGTTCGGCTTTGCCTATGCGCTGCAGCGTTCCTGCATCGCGCTGCGGCCACTGTGGCGCGGCATTGCGCTGCTGCCGCTGTTCGCCCCGTCGCTGCTGCCGGCGATCGCGCTGGTCTACTTGTTCGGCAACCAGGGCATCTTCCGCGGCGTGTTCGGCCCGGGCGGCATCTACGGATTCTGGGGCATCGTGCTGGGCGAGGCCTTCTACACCTTCCCGCATGCGCTGATGGTGCTGGTGGCGACGCTGTCGCTGGCCGACGCGCGCCTCTACGAAGCGGCACGCGCCATGGGTGCGGGGCCGTGGCGCACCTTCCGCACCGTGACGCTGCCGGGCGCGCGCCAGGGCCTGTTCGCCGCGGCATGCCTAGTGCTGACGCTGGTGATCACGGACTTTGGCGTGCCCAAGGTGGTGGGCGGCGGCTACCCGGTGCTGGCGCTGGAGGCGTACAAGGCCGTGGTGGGACAGCAGCAGTTCGACCGCGGCGCGCTGATCGGCATGCTGCTGCTGGCGCCCGCGCTGCTGACCTTTGCCGTGGACATGGCGCTGCAGCGGCGCCAGCGCACGCAGCTGGGCAGCCGCGCGCAGGTCTACGTGCCGGCGCCCGAGCGCGGCCGCGACGGCGCCTGCCTGCTGCTGGTGCTGGCCGTCAGTGCCGCGCTGCTGGCGGTGGTCGCCACCGCGGTGGGGGCGTCGCTGGTCAAGCTGTGGCCCTATAACCTGGGCCTGACGCTGGCGCACTACGACTTCGACAACATGGACGGCGGCGGCTGGCTGGCCTACCGCAACAGCCTGAAGTTGTCCGTGCTGACCGCGCTGGCCGGCACCGTGGCGATCTTCCTCGGTGCCTGGCTGACCCTGCGCACGCGCGGTCCGGCCTGGCTGCATGGCGTGCTGCGCGCGGGCTTCCTGCTGCCGATGGCGGTGCCTGGCCTGGTGCTGGGGCTGGGCTACGTGTTCTTCTTCAACGCGCCCGGCAATCCGCTGCATCCGCTGTACGGCACCATGGCGCTGCTGGTGCTGTGCAATGTCGCGCATGGCTATACCACCGGCCACCTGACCGCTGCCGCCGCGCTGCGCCAGCTCGACCAGGAGTTCGAGGCCGCCGCGCTGTCGCTGGGCGTGGCGCCGCTGCTGACGTGCTGGCGCGTGACCGTGCCGGTGTGTCTGCCGGCGCTGCTCGATATTTTCCGCTACCTGTTCGTGTCGTCGATGACGACGGTCTCGGCGGTGATCTTCCTGTACAGCCCCGACACCGTGCTGGCCGCGATCTCGGTGCTGAACATGGACGATGCCGGCGATACCGCGCCCGCCGCGGCGATGTCGACGCTGATCCTGCTCACCGCCGTGCTGGCGGCGCTGTTGCTGCACGCGCTGTCAGCCGGCTGGCTGCGCCGCGCGCAGCGCTGGCGCGCCGGCTGAGCCTTCCGTTTTGTCATCCCGCTGCACTGCGCCACACACTGACCGATTTCAAAGGAGGAAACCATGTCCCGCATCACCCGCCTTTCCGCGGCCATTGCAACCGTGGCCGCCGCCACGCTGCCGCTGCTGGCCGGCCACGCCGCCGCCGCCACCGTGCTGACGGTCTACACCGCGCTCGAAGCCGACCAGATCGCCGCCTACAAGGCCGCGTTCGAGAAGGTCCATCCCGATATCGAAATCAAGTGGGTGCGCGACTCCACCGGCATCGTCACCGCCAAGCTGCTGGCGGAGAAGGCCGCGCCGCGCGCCGACGCGGTGTGGGGCCTGGCGGGCTCCAGCCTGGCGATCCTCGACAAGGAAGGGATGCTCGAACCGTACGCGCCGAAGAACCTGGGTGCGATCGATGCCAGGTACCGCAGCGCGGCCAACCCGCCGGCATGGGTCGGCATGGACGTGTGGGGCGCGGCGATCTGCTTCAACACGGTCGAGGCGCAGAAGCAGGGCCTGCCCAGGCCCACCTCGTGGGCCGACCTGACCAAGCCGGTCTATGCCGGCAAGGTGGTGATGCCGCATCCGGCGTCGTCGGGCACGGGCTTCCTTGACGCCAGCGCATGGCTGCAGATGATGGGCGAGCAGAAGGGCTGGCAGTACATGGATGCCCTGCACAAGAACATCGGCCTGTACACGCACTCGGGTTCCAAGCCGTGCAAGATGGCCGCGCAAGGCGAGTTCCCGATCGGCATCGCGTTCGAGTACCGCGCCATGAAATCGAAGAAGGAAGGCGCGCCGATCGATATCGTGCTGCCCAGCGAAGGCCTGGGCTGGGACATCGAGGCGACCGCCATCGTCAAGGGCACGAAGAACCTGGAAGCCGCGCGCAAGCTGGCCGACTTCTCGGCGTCGCGCGAGGCGATGGCGCTGTATGAAAAGAACTTCGCGGTGCTGGCCGTGCCAGGCATTGCCAGGCCCGACGCGTTGCTGCCGGCGGACTACGAGAAGCGGCTGATCAAGAACGACTTCCGCTGGGCCAGCGATAACCGCGACCGCATCCTGGCCGAATGGAGCAAGCGCTACGAAGGGAAGGCGGAGAAGAAATAAGAGCCGTTGGGCCGGCGCCGCGGCGGCACGAGCAGCCCGCAGAAACGGGTACGCTGTCGGCGCCGCGGCCGCCGCTGACGGGCCCGATTGAGCCCGATTCAGGCCGAGCGTTTGGCGTCGTCGGACGCGGACGCCGGCAGGCCGGCGTGCAGCCGGCGGTAGAGTTCGTCGATGCGCTGGCGGCTGGCCTGCAGTTCTTCGCGGCCGCGTTCGGTCAGCAGGTAGACCCGGCCGATGCCGTCGCGCAGCACGCTTTCCAGGTAACCTTCCATTTGCAGCGCACGCAGCAGGGGGCGCACCGAGCCGATATCGACCTGGAAGCCATACTCCATCAGCATGTCGGCCAGCATGGCCACCGTGGCGGGCACTTCCAGCGCGAATTGCAGGACGTAGACGCGGGCCAGCAGGCCCAGGAACTGTCGTTTCATGTGGATTGGCAACGCGACTGGCGCCGCGCCGGTTGACGCAGGATGCGGGCAGTGTGATGCCCGCGGCGCCGCGGGCGACGGCCAACCGAGAGGTCGGTTGCCGGTGCGCCGGGCAACGCGCATTCTACCGGATCAAAAAAAGAAGCCGCCAGGAGGCCTGGCGGCTTGTCGGGAATGCGTCGGAGGGGTCAATTAACTCTGGCGCAGACCAGATTTTAATTTAATCTAATCCGGATTGTCACGCGTCCGTGTCGCGTCCCCTCCTGCGAGGGGAGGGAATGAAAGGTCCCGGTAAGAAAGTGACGTATTTACGTGACATTGTGGCGAAAACGCCGCTCATTTGCGCGTAAAACTGCGAAGCTGCCCTCAATCTCCAGCCCTTGCCAGCCAGGCAAACGATGCTGCCGGGCCACAGGTCCGAATCCGGCTTGCGGCCGGCGCTGCACCGGCGTCCAATGCGGCATTGCCGATTTTGCCGGCGGGGTGTCCCCTCGCCTGACCAATGAAACCCCTCGACTTGCTCCGCCTGCTGGCGCTGGCCGCCCTCTGGGGCGGCAGCTTCCTCTTCATCCGCATCGGCGCGCCGGTGCTGGGGCCGGTGCCGACGGCCTTCGTGCGCGTGCTGATCGGCGCCCTGACGCTGGCGGCGTGCCTGCCGTTGCTGGGCCTGCGCTGGAACATGCAAGGCAAATGGCCGGCGGTGCTGGCGCTGGGCGTGGTCAACTCGGGCATTCCGTTCGCGATGTATGCCGTGGCGGCGCTGTGGCTGCCGGCCGGTTACTCGGCCGTGTTCAACGCCATGACCCCGCTGATGGGCGTGGCAATCGGCGCGCTGGCTTTTTCGGAACCGCTGACGCGGGCGAAGGCCATGGGCGTGGTGCTGGGCGTGGCGGGAGTCGGGGTGCTGACGCGCACCGGGCCGGTGGCCTTTTCCACGGAGGTCCTGCTGGGGGCGCTGGCTTGCCTGTTTGCCACCGCGTGCTACGGGCTGTCGGGCTTTCTTGCCCGGCGCTGGATCACGCAGCGCGGCGGGCTGGACAGCCGGCTGGTCGCGGCCGGCAGCCTGCTCGGCGCGGCGGCGTTCCTGCTGCCCTTCTGCGTCGCGGCGCTATGGCGCCACAACACCCTGCCAGACGCGGGCGTCGGCGTGTGGGCGGCGATGGTGGGCCTGGGCACGCTGTGCACGGCGCTGGCCTACATCCTGTATTACCGGCTCATTGCGGACCTTGGCCCGGTGCGCTCGCTGACCGTCACCTTCCTGATCCCGCCGTTCGGCATGGTGTGGGGCGCGCTGTTCCTGGGCGAGGCACTGTCGTGGGCGCATGCCGCCGGCGGCGCGCTGATCGGGATGGCGGTGTGGCTGGTACTGCGGCCGGGGGCTGCGCGGGAAACGGGAAGCAGCCAGATCGCCGCGACTACCGCTGAACGCTGACGCAGGCCACGTGGATGCGGTGGAGGCCCTACGGAGACTACCTCGCGCAATTTGCGCAAGCGGGGATCTGATCCCGCATGCCGCGTGGGCGGATTGCCGCAACGCTCGGCATCACGGCAGCACAGCTCGACATCTGACCGGAGCGGCCGGTTCAGGCCTGCGCCGCGGTGCCCACGTTGTACTGCGCGCGCACCATCATCAACACGCGGCGCGCCTGGCGCCAGTGACGCATGGCGTCGGCTTCGCTGCGTTCGGGAAAATCGACTTCGGCGCTCCAGTTGCAGCCGGTATGGTCGGGACGGTGCACGCACACCGCGCGCAGCTGGCAGTCGTGGCAGCCGGGCTCCTGGCGCAGGCACAGGTTGATCAGGTGCTTCAATTCGGACAGGGGTTTGGTCAGGCGCTCCATGGATGGCTCCGTCAGGCGCGCAACATGCGGCGGGGCGGCGTGATCAGGCGCTGGCCGGCAGTTCCGGCACGCGCTGCGCATCGGCAGCGCCGGCGCGGCACTGCGGGCATACGCCATACAGCACCAGCATATGCTCGCGCAGCTCAAAGGCGTTGTCGGCGGCAACCTGGCGCTGGCGCTGCTCGATGCGCTCGTCGCGGAATTCCTCCACGCGGCCGCACGCCACGCAGATCAGGTGGTCGTGGTGACCGCCCTCGTTCAGTTCAAATACCGCGTGGTCCGACTCGAAGCTGTGCCGCAGCAGGATATCGGCCTGCACCAGCTGGTTGAGCACGCGGTACACCGTCGACAGTCCGGCATCCTCGTCCTGCGTCAGCAGGATGCGGTAGACATCTTCCGCGCTCAGGTGGCGCCGGGCGCTGGCGCGGAACACTTCTAGGATGCGCATCCGCGGCGAGGTGGCCTTCAGGCCGGCGCGCTTGAGGTGGCTCGGGTTGGTGCTCTCGGATGACATGGCGGATGGCATAGGCATGCTGCGGCTGGCGCCCCGCAGTCAGGGCGGCGCCCGGCCTGGCGCCGCACGGGCACGGCGTCAGTGGCTTGGCGGAATTTCAGGCGGGAAGCGCCAGGGCCGGCCGGGCGCTGGCGCCCTCGTCCCTGGCGGCGCGACGTGCCTGCACGGCGCGCGGAATAAAAAGGTGGCCTGGCTTGCCGCCGGAAGACGCGATCGGGAAAGCGGGGTCTGGTTGCTTTCCCGATCTTCCGGAGACTGGCTACTACCAAACGCTCCGCGTGACGGAGCGGTCCCCACAAAAGTCGGTATCGAAGGCCGCGGGGGCGGCCGCCGGAAATCTGTCATGCCCGCCAGCGCTGGATGCCGTCGCGTGCCGCGAGGGGGGCCAGCCTGGCCGGTCTGCCCGCGACGTCCGGTGCTTGTCTGTGTGCACCGCGCGTCAGGCAGTGATCGAATAGTAAATGGGAATCGATCTCATTACAAGGAAAATTTTCGGGTAGAGATTTTCGGGTAGAGCACATTCTGTTCGGCAGTGACTTCCCCTACGCGCCCGGATCTTCAGGCGGCTCGGGGAAAACCATTATTTGACACTGTCTCAAAATACCCTCAATATTGATTGTATATCAAATAAATGAAAAGGCCATCGTAGCATTAGCGAGATTTCGATGTGCCCGCGAACACGAGACGCAAGCCCCCCGACGCGATGAATCCTCGGCGGGGCTCTACCATCACCGGAGGAGCCATGAAGAAATACCTGCCCATCGCGGGCGCCATGCTCGCGGCGGCGGTCACGCACGCCCATGCGCAGTCGTCGGTCACGCTTTATGGTGTGGCGGACATCGGCATCGAGTACCTGAACCATGTGCCCGATGCCACGCGGCAGAGTAGCAACCTCTTCCGTATGACGTCCGGCAATATCGCCGGAAGTCGCTGGGGCATGCGCGGTGTCGAAGATCTTGGCGGTGGGCTGAAGGGTGTGTTCGTGCTGGAAGGCGGTATGGTGCTCGACACAGGGATGGCATCGCAGGGCGGACGGCTCTTCGGGCGCAAGGCGTACGTCGGACTGGACAGCAACGCGTTCGGGCAGTTCACCATGGGGCGACATCACAACCTGATGTTCGACCTGATCATCACGTATGACCCAATGTACTTTGCACCGAAGTACTCGGCCTTCAGCCATGATCCGTGGTTGGCGGGTAGGGTCGACAATGCGGCCAAATACACAGGCAAGTTTGGCGGCCTGACGATTTCAGGGCTTTACAGTTTCGGTGTTGATTCGACTGTAGCTAATGGATCGGAGGTTCCCGGAAATAGCCGAGTCGGCCGCGACATGAGCGCTGGCTTCAGCTACCAGGCCGGAAAGTTCCGCTTCGGCGGTGTCTATGATCAGCTCAACGGCAATTCAGCCTCGAAGGCAAGCCTCACCGAACGACGTTATGTCGGTGCCGCGGCGGTTGACGTTGGTCCCGTGACGGCATACCTCGGCTACCGCCGTCTGGTGAGCCAACTCGTGACGACGATGTCCCGCACAGATTTGATGTGGGCGGGGGCAAACTGGAACCTCGCACCGAACTTTGCATTGACTGGGGCGGTATACAAAACCAACGATCGTACCTCGGCGAGGGATCCCATCTCATTCGTGGTATCCGCCGATTACCGGTTGTCGAAGCGTACCGATGCCTATGTGACCGCGTCTTACACAAAGAACAAGAGCGGATCGGCGCTAAGCGCGAACGGCTATGACGGTTCCGTCCTGCCCGGTGAAAATCAAATTGGCGCCGTCATCGGCATGCGCCACAGCTTCTAAAGCGGCTTCATCTTCTGTGCGGCATTGCCGTACCTTGAAAGCACGCGCCCTGGCAGGCGCGTGCTTCTTTTTCCGCATGATCAACGAACGCGACAAGGTTTACCATTATTTGACATGGTATCAAATCGCGCCTACATTATTGAGACGGTAGCATTTATCAGAGGAGACATCGTGACAGATCAAGAGAAGCCGACGGTGACAGCGGGCATGCGGGGGGCGTCATGGGACGCACGGCTGATGTCCAGACCCTATCAAATGGTCCCCTATGCACTCAACACGGCAGATGGCCAGCGCACGCTAGGCTTCTTGTTCACGGTCACGGGAAAAGAAAAGACCGTCGTCTCCCTGATGCACCCCCGCGAAATGGCCATCACCCATTACCTGGTGCCGTTCGTGCTGGACGCCGGCTGCGCCTGCTGGGTCCAGGGCCCGCGCTCGATTGGCAACGATCTGCGCCTGGAGCATGAACTCGCCTTGCTCGACGTAGCCGCCGGCATGGCCCACTTGCGCGAGCTGGGTTACGAGCGCATCGTGCTGCTAGGCAACTCCGGCGGCGCGGGGCTGTATGCCTTCTACAACCAGCAGTCGCAAGCCGCCTCCGACCAGCGCATCGCCCGCACGCCAGGCGGCCGCCCGACCAGCCTGGCCGAAGCCGAGATGCCCGTGGTCGACGGCATGATCCTGGTGTCGCCACACCCCGGCCAGGGCAAGCTGCTGATGAGCGGCCTCGACCCCTCCGTGGTCGACGAGAACGACCCCATGCAAACCGACCCGTCGCTCGACCCGTTCTCCGCCGCCAACGGCTTTGATGCCGCCGCCGGGCGGGGCAGCTACGCGCCGGACTTTATTGCGCGCTACCGGGAAGCACAGGAGAAACGTGCGGCTCGCATCGACACCCGCGCCCGCGCACTTCTCAAGGCGAAGCATGAAGCCAGGCAGCGCATCAAGGGCGGCAGCGGCACCGAAGCCGACCGCCGCGTGGCTGCGCATGCCCCCATCTTCCAGGTCTGGCGCACCGATGCCGACCTGCGCTCATGGGACATCTCGCTCGATCCCTCGGACCGCAAGACCGGCTCGCTGTGGGGCAGGGACCCGTTCGTGTCGAACTGGGGCAGCGTCGGCTTCGGCCGCGTGGTCACGCCGGAGTCGTGGCTGTCGACGTGGTCCGGGCTGTCGTCGAATGCCGCGCTCGACAAGACCCTGGATGCCCTGCACCAGCCCACGCTGCTGCTGGAATACACCGGCGACCAGTGCACCTTCCCGGCCGATATCGAAGCGATCTACCGCCAGATCCCCAGTGCGCGCAAGCAGCACCTGCGCGTGCGCGGCAACCACCACGGCATGGCGCTGAGCCGGGACGAAGAACCGGGCCAGCGCATCGCCGGCCGCCATATCGTCGCCTGGCTACGCGAGAACATGAGCTAGCCGGCAAGCCACCACCAGAGCCAGCGCGCCGTCGCCCCTCCGACACCAACGCACGCGGCTCCGACCATCGACAACACAGGGTAGAGACACATGCTGCAGAACCACACTGTCCGACCGCCGCAATTGCTGGCGGGCGTCCGGTATCCCGACGAAGATCGCCTGCGCCGCTATGTCGCCGAAGGCGTGCTGACCGGCGAATCCCTCGCGGGCGCCTTTCGTGAATCGTTCGAACGCCATGCCGACCGCCTGGCGCTGGCAGGCCCCGAAGGCGAGCTGACCTATCGCCAGCTCGACGAGCAGACCGACCGCCTGGCCGCCGCGCTGTTGGCGCTTGGCCTGAAGCCGCTGGACCGCGCCGTGTTCCAGTGCGGCAACTGCAATGAACTGCTGCTGGCGTTCTTCGCCTGCCTGAAGGCCGGCATCATCCCGCTGTGCTCGCTGCAGGCGTTCCGCAAGCTGGAGATCAGCTACCTGGGCAACCTGTGCGAAGCGCGGCTGCACCTGGTGCAGGGCGACGATCCCAAGTTCGACGATGTGGCTTTCGCGGAAGAGATGCAGGCCGAGGTGCCGAGCTTTGCCCACGTCCTGCAGGCGCGCGGCGAGCGCCGTGGCAAGGCAGTGCTGCTGGCCGACCTGATCGAACAGATGCCGCTGGTCCGGGCGCGCGAGCTGCTCGCCGGCGTGCGGCACGATCCCTTCCAGGTGGCCGTGTTCCAGCTTTCGGGCGGCACCACCGGTGTGCCCAAGATCATCCCGCGCTTCCAGAACGAATACCTGTACAACATGCGCGCGGTGGCCGCGTGCAACGGCTACACGCAGGAAGACGTGCTGTTCTTCCCCACGCCGTACATGCACAACCTCAATATGGGCTGCTTCTTCGGCCCGTTCCTGCTGACCGGCGCGACCGTGACCGTGACGCCGGATATCGGCGAGGAGAACCTGCAGCGGCTGGTGCGCGACTACCGTCCGACCTGGTTCGGCGTGGCGGGGCCGATCCTGACGCGGATCGCGCCGGAGCTGGCCAAGGCGGGCGCGGCCGAGCGCGCGCGCCGCAACTTCGTCGCGCCGAAGAACGCGGCGGGGCTGACGCGGCTGACCGGCTCGCCGACGCACCACATCTTCGGCATGACCGAGGGCGTGATCATGTTCGCGCGCCGCGACGATCCGCAGGAGATCCGCGATAGCTCGGTCGGCAGCCCGGTGTCGGAGTACGACGAAGTGAAGATCGTCCATCCCGGCACCGAGGATCCGGTGCCGGACGGCGAGGCCGGCGAGGCGCTGTTCCGCGGCCCGTACACGATCCGCGGCTACTACAAGTCCGAGAAGGAAGACGTGACGCGCTTTACCGCCGACGGCTTCTACCGCTCCGGCGACCTGATGTCGTCGCGCGTGGTCGACGGGCGCCGCTACTACTTCTTCTGCGGCCGCATCAAGGACGTGGTCGACCGCGGTGGCGAGAAGATCAATGCGGAAGAGCTGGAGAACGTGATCAACCTGCATCCGGCGGTGCTTGCCTGCGCCGTGGTGGGCATGCCCGACCGCATCTACGGCGAGCGCGTGTGCGCGTTCATCGTGCCCAAGCCGCCGGCTACCAGCCTGTCGCTGCCGCAGCTGACCGAGTACCTGCAGCAGGCGGGCCTGGCCAAATTCAAGTGGCCGGAGAGGGTGGAAGTTGTGCGCGAATTCCCGCTGACCGCATCCGGCAAGCTCAGCAAGGCGCTGCTGCGCCAGCAGATCACCCAGACGCTCGAGGCCGAGGCGGCCCGTGGCAATACCAATGAAGGGAAGTGAGATGACCCAAGCAACGACCCAAGCGACGAACATTGCCGCGGCGCCATCCGTGCAGCTGCATGGCGTGCACCACACCGCGCGCCCGACGTGGAAGCTGGCCGAGACCGTGCACTTCTACCGCGACCTGCTCGGCCTGCCGCTGGTGCATGCGATCTCTGCCAAGGGCTGGGGTCCGGACAACCATGCCGACTTCCTGCATTTTTTCTTCGACAGCGGCAACGGCAGCACCATCGCCTTCTTCTACTACATCGGCACCGAGCGTCCCGACTGGCTCACGGTGCGCGAGCACTACCAGGACCGCGCCACGCATACCGCCTGGCGCGTGCGCGACGAGGCCGAGCTGCTGCGGTGGCGCCAGCGTGTCGAAGCGGTCGGCATCCCGCTGCGCTACCAGATCCGGCACGAGGTGATCGAGTCGATCTACTTCAACGATCCCAACGGCTATCCGATCGAAATTACCTGGCAGGTGCGTCCGTTCAGCGAGTCCGATGCCGAAGACGCACGGCTGACCATCGAGGCCGCCATCGGGCTGGAGAACGCCGGCAAGGATGGCGCGCCGTTCGGTTCGATCGAACCGGTGTGGCAGCGCAAGGCCGCGCTGATCGACAAGGCCGCGCCGGCGGGCAAGGCCTCGGTGTTCGTGCTCGACGTGCCCGAGTTCGCCGCGCTGCTGGACGTCGCCGACAAGACCGAAGGCTACGCCACCACGCCGCTCGGTAACGGCTACGTGCGCATCGACGGCAACCCCGGCATTCGCTTCGGCCGCAAGGCGCTCGGCTTCAAGCCGGCGGTCTGGTACGGCGCGCTGACCGGCGGGCTGGCAGGGCGCATCGAGCAGTTCGACATGGATGCATTGGTCATCGCCCCGGGGGAAGCCAAATGAAAGTCGCCATTATCGGGGGCGGTCCGTCGGGGCTGTTCCTGGCTATCCTGCTGAAGGAGCGGCTCGCCGATGTCGACATCGACATCTACGAGCAAAACCCGGAAGACGCCACCTTTGGCTTCGGCGTGGTGCTGGCAGACACCGGGCTGTCCAATCTGCGCGCGGCCTCGCCGGCCGTGGTCGACGAGCTGGCGCGCGCGATGCGCTTCAGCGACCGCCATTCCATCGTCAGCCACGAGTACCCAATCACGATGAAGCGCCCGGGCGCGGGCGGCGGCGCGATCCCGCGCATCCGGCTGCTGCAGATCCTGCAGGCGCGCGCGCGCGAACTGGGCGTGCGGATTTCGTATAACCAGCGCATCAGCGATTTCTCGGCGATCGATGCCGATCTGGTGGTCGGCGCCGACGGCGTCAATTCGCTGCTGCGCGGCGCCAACGAGGCCGGTTTCGGCACGCGCCGCCATAGCCTGACCAACCACTTCGCGTGGTACGGCGTGGAAAAGCCGTTCCCGAACCCGGCGCTGGTGTTCCGCAAGTACGAGGGCGGGTATTTCGTCGCCCACTACTATCCCTACTCGGACGCGATGAGCACCTTCGTGGCCGAGTGCGATCACCAGACCTGGCTCGACTTCGGCATGGAGGCGATGACGCAGGAAGAGCGCCAGGCGTTGTTCGAGAAGATCTTTGCCGCCGAGCTGGGCGGCTACCGGCTGGTGTCGAACAACTCGGTGTGGCGCCAGTTCCCGGTGATCGTCAATGACACCTGGCATGTCGGCAACCAGGTGCTGATCGGCGATGCGCTGACCAGCGCGCATTTCTCGATCGGCTCGGGCACGCGCATTGCCATGGAAGACGCGATCGCGCTGGCCGAGGCCATTGTCTCGTCGCCGGACGATGTGCAAGCGGCGCTGCAACGCTATGACGCCAAGCGCCGCCCGGAGAAGGCCAAGCTGATCAGCGCGTCGGAGGCCTCGTACAACTGGTACGAACGCATCCGCGAATGGATGGATCTGCCCACGGCGCATGAGTTCGTGTTCCGCTTCATGACCCGCACCGGCCGCGTCGACCTGAACCGGCTGCGCGAGCAATACCCGAACCTGCTTGCCGAGCTGACGGCGGCGGGCGTGTCGGCGCCGGCAGGGCCGCACCCATGATCCGCGCCACCGAGTACGTGCTGAGCGACCAGCCCTTCGTGGTGCGCCGCACCGTGCGCTGGGGCGACTGCGATCCGGCCGGGGTCGTCTACACCGGCCGTTTCACGGACTACCTGCTCGGTGCGGTGGGGCTGTTCTCCGACCATATCGCCGGCGGTGCGGGGCGGCTGGGCACTCTGCATGGTGTCGGTACGCCGTGCAAGGCCATGCGTTTCGAATTCATCGGCACGTTATGGCCTGACGATGTGATCGACATCGAGTGCTGGATCGAAGCGATCCGCACGCGCTCCTACGACATCCGCTGCATGGCCCGGCGCCCCGACGGGAGCGCGGTGTTCGACGCGACCTTCTCGCCGATCTGCGTGCGGTTGGACGAACGTGTCGGCACGTCCATTCCCGACTCGCTGCGCGCCGCGCTGTCGGCCTTCCTGCGGCCCGCTACCGCGCGCTGATGCGCGGCGATGCCGCCGAATCTCTCGACTTCCATCATGCAATACAGAATCGGACAGATCGTCCCCAGCTCCAACATCACCATGGAGCGCGAAGTCCCCGCCATCTTCGCCGGCCGCATGCAGGTGCTGCCCGAGCGCTTCTCCTTCCATTCCAGCCGGGTGCGCATGCACCGCGTGGTGGCCGAGGAACTGGCGCAGATGAACCGCGACATGGGCCGCTGCGCGCAGGAACTTGCCGATGCGCGCGTCGACATCATGAGCACCGCATGCCTGGTCGCGACCATGTGCATGGGGCAGGGCTACCACCGGCAGGTCATCGAAGACCTTACCGCGGCGATCGGCGACGGGCCGCACCTGCCTGAAGTGATGACCTCCGCCGGCGCACTGGTGGAAGAGCTGAAGGACTTCGGCGCGCGCCGCATTGCGCTGCTGGCGCCATACAGCGACGCACTCACGCGCACCGTGGTCGACTACATCGAAAGCGAAGGCATCGCGGTGCAGGATGCGATCAATTTCTCGATCCTCGACAACCTGGAAGTCGGCGCGCGCGATCCGATGCAGCTGCTGCAGGACGTGCAGCGTCTAAATACCGCCGGCGTCGATGTGGTGGTGCTGTCCGCCTGCGTGCAGATGCCGTCGCTGGCGGCGCTGGAGCCGGCCCAGCAGGCGCTCGGCATCCCGGTGACATCGACGGCGGCCTGCACCGCGCGCCAGATGCTGCGCCGGCTCGGCCTGCGCGCCGAAGCGCCCGGCGCCGGCGCCTTGCTCGGCAGCCGCACCGGACTGGCATGACACAAAAGCGACCGCCCGCAGAGACGGTAACCATCCGCAACGGAGACACCACCATGCAGCAAGCCCCCCAACCGGCGCCGGCCGCCGGCCGCTGGACCTATGTCGTCGTCATCCTGGGTGCGGCGCTCGGGATGCTCGCGGGTTACGCCCCGCTGTTCAACGCCACCGCCGGCGTCTTCGTGCAGCCGCTGGCGCAGGAGTTCGGCTGGGGCCGCTCGGAAGCTTCGCTGTCTTACGCGGCGTCGATGTTCGGGCTGGCGGTGGTCAGCCCGCTGGTCGGCACGATGATGGACCGCTTCGGCATCCGCCGGGTGATCGCGGCGTCGGCGCTGGTGTTCGGCATCGCCACGGCATGCATGGCCTTGCAGGATGGCAGCAAGACGATGTGGGTGAGCCTGTCGGTGGTGGTTGGCGTGTTTGGCGCTGCGACCTCGGTGCTGGGCTATCTGGCGGTGCTGCCGCAGTGGTTCGACCGGCGTTTGGGGCTGGCGCTTGGCATCGCGATGTGCGGCCTCGGCGCGGGCACGGTGCTGATGCCGGCCACCGCGCAGTACCTCGTCACTGGCTACGGCTGGCGCACGGCTTATGTTGCGCTGGGACTCGGGTCGATCGTGCTGTCGCTGCTGGCCTGCGCGCTGCTGCGCGAGCGCCGCGTGCCCGGCATGGCGCGTGCCGCATCAAAGGCGGCAGCGCCCGGGGTGCCGCTGCGCGAGGCGCTGCGCAGCTACCGCCTGTGGGCGATCTGGGGGGTGTTTATCCTGGCGTCGTCGGCAACGCTGTCGCTGGGGCCGCACCTGCCGGCGATGTTTGCCGACAAGGGCTTCAGCCCGGCCGAAGCGGCACGCAGCGCGTCGATGGTCGGTGTGGGGCTGCTGGTGGGCCGCATCCTGACCGGGGTGCTGATCGATCGCATCCATGCGCCGTTCGTCGCCTGCGTGTTCTTTGTCGGCGGTGCCGCGGGCATCTACCTGCTCGGCGTCACGCGGGATTACCAGTTGCTGCTGGTCGCCGCCACGCTGATCGGGCTGACCATCGGCGCGGAGGGCGACCTGATCTCTTACCTCGTGCGCTCGTATTTCGGGCTGCGCGCGTTCGGGGCGCTGTTCGGGATTGCGTTCTCCGGCTACGGCTTTGGCGCGGTGATCGGGCCGATAGGGCTTGGAGGCTGGTTCGACCAACATGGCAACTACGACACGGCGCTGCTGGTGCTGCCGTGCATGCTGCTGGCGGCGGGGGCGCTGACGCTGTCGCTGGGGCGTTACCTGCGCCCGAGCACTCATGGTTCGGGCTTGCCCGAGCCCGCCGGCGCCTGAGTTCGCCATGGCTGGCGCAGCACGGTAAAATTACCAGGGCCGCAATTTATGCGGCCCTGTGTCCACGACCGGTCAGACCAACATGCCAGCCGCACGCCGCAATCCTACTGCCGCCGCAACCGCCGCAAGCGCCGGAAAAACTGCCGCCACCCCCACTGCGCCGCGCCGCCGTGGTCGGCCGCCCAAGACAGAATCGCCCATCGGCGCCGAGCCGATGCTGAGCCGGGTTGCGATCCTGCAGCATGCGATCAAGCTTGCCAAGTCCATGCCACTGGACCAGATCTCGATGGTGCAGCTGGCCAGGGATTTTGGCGTGGCGCCCGGGTTGATCCACTATTACCTCGGGGGCCGTGACCAGCTGGTGTCCGGCGTGCTCAACGACTACTACCGCCAGCGCGTTGGGGCGCTGCCGTCGCTGACCGGCGACTGGCGAGCCGACGTGGAGGGAATTGCAAGGCTCAGCTTTGAAGTGGCGGTGGAGAATCCTGGCGTCAGCATTTACGTGGCTTCGCACAACCGCTTCCGCCTGTTCCAGGACGTCGAACCGGGCGAGACGGATTACGGGATGGAGTTCTTCAACCGGATGACGTCGGCCATCATGCAGGGCGGATTTACGGCCGAACAGGTGGCCCTGGGCTATCACCTGATTGCGCAGTATCTGGTGTCGGCCAGCATGGCCGAGGCCTCGCGGCAGCTCCCCGCTTATCACCAGGCATTTATTGAGAAGAAGCTGGAGTCGGCCTCCGAGCTGCAGTATCCGGGGGCGCGCTTTGTCAGCAAGGCGTTTTCGCGGCTGTCTTCCGATAGTGCCTTCGAAGAAGGATTGCGCATCACGCTTGATGGCATCGAGGCGTGGAAGCGGCAGAGTCGCCAGCCGTTGCGAAAATCCCGGGACAAGGCCGCCTGAAAATTTCGGCCGTTGTACGGCGCTTCATGGCTTGGCTCTGACTTCCAGGCAGTTTCCTTAGTGGTAAGTACTTATTTGAGACCAAGGCAATTAATTTAAAATTGTCTGTATATCAAATAGCATTGCCACGCCGCCCCCGGCAGGCTGTGCGCCATACATGGGAGACAACATGAAACGTCGCGCCTGCCTCGGGCTGCTTCTTCTTGCCGGGCTTACCGCCACGGCTTCTGCCAACGCTGCTGCCTATCCGGAGAAGATGGTTCGCATCGTAGTGCCATCGATCGCGGGCAGCGCCCCCGACATCATCGCGCGCCAGGTTGCCGAACGCCTTACTGCCGTGTGGAAACAGCAGGTCATCGTCGAAAACAAGCCAGGCGGCAACGGCATTGTTGCCATGACTGCACTGCGGCAATCGGCGCCGGACGGCTACACACTGGGCCTGTTCCATGCTGCGGCCGCAGTGATCACGCCAATGATGTACAAGGAGGCCAAGTTCGACATTCAGCGGGACACGGAGGTCGCGTCGACACTGGCCTACACGCCCATGATGTTCGTTGCCGATCCTAAATCGGGATACCAAAGTCTTGCTGAAGTGCTCAAGGCAGGAAAGGCTAGTCCAGACGATATCGCCATCGGCAGTCCGACCCGTGGATCAGTGCCTCACTTGACCGCCGAGATGATGGGCCAGTTGCAGAAGGTCAAATTCCGCCAGATCAGCTTCAGCGGCACCACGCAGGCGATCCAGGCTGTGGTCAAGGGCGATGTACCGGTTTACGTCGACGGCATCGCACCTCTCGTGCCGCTTGTACGCAGCGGCCGGCTCAAGGCGCTGGCGGTTACTTCGGACACTGCGTTGCCTGGGCTGGACGGAATTCCGCTCGCAAAGGATGTGGCACCGGGCTTGACCGTCAAGGGCTGGTTTGCATTGTTCGCGCCGAAGGGCACACCCGCCGCCGTGCTCGATGAGGTGAATGCGGCCGTAAGCCGCACCTTAGCGCAGACGGCCTTCGTCGAACGGCTTAAGGATCTTGGCACCTATCCAATGGCGCTTGGCCGCGAGCCGAGCGCACGTTTTGTGCAGGGCGAGAAAGTGCGATGGGAGCGGGTGATTCAAGACGCGGGCGTCAAGCCAGAATAACTAACCCACAACAACGATATGTACATGACAGACAGAGGTGACATGCGTTTCTCCTTGCGCCGGACGGCAACTGCTGCGGTACTCAGTGCATATATCGCGATTGGCGTCCACTCCTCCACGACCTACGCGCAGCAAGCCAGCGCACCGGCGGCAGCGGGAGAGGAAGCTCACTTGGTTCTGCTGGGTACCTCTGGAGGGCGAACTTCGTGGCGCGGCGTACAGGCTGCCGGAATCTCGTCGGCAGTGGTGGTGAATGGCCAGGTCTACCTGGTGGATTTTGGCGCCGGGTGGCTTCGTCGTTTTTTCCAGGCGGGGCTCGGTGCACCACCGCCAGCGCGCGGTCTCGAATCGCTGCGAGCTGCGTTTATTACTCATTTGCATGCGGACCACGTGGTGGATTACCCCTCGCTCGTACTGTTTGGCGCGTCCGACGGACTAAGCGAGCGTAAGGACCCCGTGCTGGTGTTCGGACCTGGGGCACGGGGAAAGCTGCCACCCGTCAGCGGTAGCACGACTGGTGTGTCGGCGGTCGTCGCACCGGAAGGCCCAACCCCAGGTACCGTCGCGATGACCGAGGCGATGTACCGGGCGTTTGCTACCGACATTAACGACAACATTCTTGATAGCCGTAAGCCTAACCCGCATAGCCGGATCAAAGTGCAGGACATCGCCATCCCCGCGCAAGCAGGCATCGATCCCAATACGGATCCGGCACCCGAGATGGCGCCGTTTCCGGTATACCAAGATGAGAATGTCAGGGTTACCGCCACATTAGTCAGCCATCCGCCGGTATATCCGTCATTTGCTTTCCGCTTCGATACCCCACACGGGTCTGTCGTTTTCTCTGGCGACACGAGCCCAAGTCGAAACCTTGTCAGGCTCGCGCAAGGGGCGGACGTGCTCGTCCATGAAGTGATCGACACTGCGTGGGTCAATGCCTTGTACCCGAAGCCACGCAATGCAGCACAGGAAGCGAAGGCGCATCACCTCGTGCATGCCCATACCGCGGTGGAAGACGTTGGTGCAGTGGCGCAAGCGGCAAAAGTGAAGGTTCTGGTTCTGTCGCATCTGGCACCAGCCGACAATACGGCAGCGCGCTGGACAAGGGCAAAGGAGGGATTCGAGGGCGAGCTTATAGTCGGCAGCGACCTGCAATGGATTCCGTTACGGGCGAAATCGCGAAGCAATTCCGAAAAGTGACAACGATAATGACGCGCGAGATCCACTCGGCGCCACGCTCCGCACAGACCGTCCGTACTGCTTGTTCGACATCCTCCTGCCAAAGGTACAGGACGAACGGATTGAGCGGAGCAGTGACTGTGGCCAGCGCCTGTACGTAGTCGAAAATCAACGCAGACTCGGCGTCCATCAGCAGCAGGTGAGTCAGGTCTCCATGAAACAGTTGGCCGTCCATTACCGGGATTGAGGTCTCCACCTGTGTCGCCTCGACAAAGGCTTGCCACCTGGCCAGGGCACGGTCCGCGAGATGCTGTGGTGTCGCGTCCCGCCACGGTTCAAACCAGTGTTCAAGTTCGTCTGTCGCGCGCACCGGGTGGGGCTCTGTCCTCTCGTGGACCGGCAAAGCTGGCTGCCCCGCCTCTTGCAAATATTTCGCAATGAGGCGCATCGTCGTTGACTTGCCTGAACCCATGATGCCCTCAACGATCACAAGCCGATGCGCGGTGGAAGGCTCTGCACTGCCAGACGTCGTCGAACTCGTCATTTTCGCAAACGGTTCCCTGGGAGGACGCCTACGCTAGGCCGTACATGCAGGGTTGTCAACAATTTGGGTCTAACTGTGCGACGTGACAGCAAGGCGCACGCGCGCGTTGCCCCGCCACTTTGTACCGCTTTGTATCCCGCCTTGCGACCGACACGGCGGCTGACAAATGCGGTCCGCATCGGCTACATGGCCGATACACCGGTCACCTTAAATACGTTCCGTGGCCGCGGCGTCGGATACCCGAAAGCGAAAGCCGGCCCGCTCAACCCTCAATGTGAACTGAAAGGAAACCGATCATGACTACCCGAATCGCCCGCCGCTTTGTCTTCGCCCTCGCCCTTGCTGCCGCCGCTGCCGGCGCACAGGCCGCCAGCTTCTCCGCCGCAGGCGCACGCGACCCGTTCGCCGATGGTGCCCGCAGCGCGGTGGACGCCCGTGACCCGTACGGCGAGGGCGCGCGCTCGGTCCAGGAGCCGCGCAGCCCGTACCGCGACGGCGCCCGCAGTCTCGATCCGTTCAGTGACGGCGCGCGCAACGTCGACCCCTACACCGACGGCGCACGTTTCGTGGCCGGGCTTGACCGCAGCGGCGTCTCGGCGGATCCGGCGCGCAGCATCGATCCGTATCTCGATGGCGCCTACGCCTAAGCCGTGCCGGCCGGCTTCCTCTCCACCAACACAACAGGAACAAGACATGACCCGTATCGAAAAAGTGCTGTACACCGGCAAGGTCCATATCACCGCGGGCGGCCGCGACGGCGAGGCGCGCAGCGATGACGGCCGCCTGAACCTGCAGCTGTCCTCGCCCGGCTCTCGCGGCGCCGGCACGAATCCGGAGCAATTGCTGGCGGCGGGCTGGTCGGCTTGCTTCATCGGCGCGATCGGGCTGGCTGCCGGCAAGCGGCAGGTCAAGCTGCCGTCGGACCTGTCGGTCGACGCCGAGGTCGACCTGGGCACGGCCGGCGACGCCTACCTGCTGCAGGCCCGGCTCAATGTCAGCATTCCCGGCATCGAGCGCGAGCTGGCGCAGGCACTGGTCGATACCGCCCACCAGACCTGCCCGTACTCCAAGGCGCTGCGCGGCAACATCCACGTCGAGACCCGGCTGGTCTGAAGCAAGGGGGCTGCCTCATGGTGAGGCAGCCCTTCGATCCTGCTGCGGCAGCGCACGCGCCGCTCAGGCCAGCGTCTGCGCGACGATGGCCGCCGCGGCCAGGCTCGAGGTGCCGATGGCCAGCCAGCATCCGAGCAACAGCGCGCCATGGGCGAGGCTTCGGCTGGGGTTCATGGTGTGGTCTCCTGTCAGATGCTGGCGGCGTGGCTCAGCGCTCGATCACCGGCGCGTGTACCGGGGCGATCGATGCGTGCGGCGTGGCGGTGCGTTGCGCCGCCTTGTGCACCATGGTGTAGGCGTAGTCGATGCCCATGCCGTAGGCGCCCGAGTGTTCCCTGGCGATGCCCGTGACGGCGTCATAGGTGTCGCGGTTCTTCCAGTCGCGCTGCCACTCCAGCAGGACCTGCTGCCAGGTCACCGGCACCACGCCGGCCTGGATCATGCGCTGCATGGCGTAGTCGTGCGCTTCCTTGCTGGTGCCGCCCGAGGCGTCGGCGACCATGTAGATCTCGTAGTCGCCTTCCAGCATCGCGCTCAGCGCGAAGGTGGTGTTGCAGACCTCGGTCCACAGTCCGGCCACCACGACTTTCCTGCGGCCGGCGGCCTGCAGGGCGTCGCGCACCTTCTGGTCGTCCCATGAATTCATCGAAGTGCGCTCGAGGGTCTGCTTGCCGGGAAACACATCCAGCAATTCGGGGTAGGTGTAACCGGAGAACGAATCGCTCTCGACGGTGGTGATGGTGGTCGGCACGTCGAACACCCTGGCCGCCTTGGCCAGCCCGATCACGTTGTTCTTCATGGTCTGGCGGTCCATCGACTGGACGCCGAAGGCCATCTGCGGCTGGTGGTCGATGATGATCAGCTGGCTGTTGCGCGGGGTCAGGACTTCAAGCTTGGCGTTCGACATGACGATTCTCCGAATAAATTCAAAATTGTTGATTGTCTGCGGTGGCGCTGTTTTGCTTGTGTCGCGCCGCATATGCAGAAATATAGCTAACGGCTCGCGCACTTCCGGCGCTGTGCATTGTCAGTGTTATTCAAAAAAATTGATTAGACAGATCCCTGCCTACCTTGCACCGGCAGGGATTTCCTTGTGGTTGAAAATGCGAATTGTTATCATTTGTGGTCGCTTCATGCCCGCATCTCGCCATGCCCGCCGCTCCCGTCCCCGCTTGCCATCTTTATTGTTTCAGCCGCGCCGCCTGGCCACGTGATGCCGCTACGTGCGCGGTGCCTGGGGTGCCGGCGTGAGCAAGGCCTTGCAGGCGGCCGGTTGGCGCTATCGCGCCGGCGTGGGCGCGCGCGCCGTCGCCGCCATTGCCGGCGGCTACGCGCTGGCCGCGCTGGCCACGGCGGTGCTGTCGCTCTACCTGCCGATGGCGCGGCACGATGCCGTGACCACGGCGACGCTGATGTCGTTCGCCATCTATGCCGGCGCGGCGGTCTGGGTGTTCGCGGTGCGTAGCGCGTGGCGCGCGTGGGCGGGCCTGGCGCTGCCGGCCGCGCTGCTGTCGGCCATGCTGGCGCTTGGGCGGGGGGCGTGATGCGCGCGGGCTTCAGGCAGTCGATGGCATGGCTCCACACCTGGAGCGGCCTGCTGGTGTGCTGGGTGTTGTTCCTGATGTTCTGCGGCGGCACCGCGAGTTACTACAAGGAAGAGATCTCGCTGTGGATGCGGCCGGAGCTGCATCGCACCGCGCCGGCCAATGCCGCGCAGTCGCCCGCCGCGCAGGTACCGCCCGGGCAGATGGCACAGAACGCGTTGCGCTATCTCGAGCGCGAGGCACCCGATGCCCTGCGCTGGTTCATCACGCTGCCTGATGGGCGGCGCGATGCGGTCAATGTGCTGTGGACCTACAAGCCCGGGCAGGCGCCTCGCGATGCCGACGGCAAGCCGCGCCGCTTCGACACGCGCCTGCTCGATCCCGCCACCGGTGCGCCGCTGCAGGCCGCGCGCGAGACCCGCGGCGGCGAATTCCTTTACCGGCTGCACTTCGACCTGCACTACATGCCGGCCAAGTGGGCGCGCTGGATCGCCGGGTTCTGCGCCATGTTCATGCTGGTGGCGATTGTCAGCGGCGTGATTACCCACCGCCGCATCTTTGCCGACTTCTTTACGTTCCGGCGCGGCAAGGGCCAGCGTTCCTGGCTCGACGCGCACAACGCGCTGGCGGTGCTGCCGCTGCCGTTCCACCTGATGATCACCTACACCGGGCTGGTGACATTGCTGTTCATGTACATGCCGTGGGGCGTCGAGGCCGCGTACGGCGGCGACCAGCGCGCCTTCCAGGCGCAGACCCGGCTGCGCCCGCTGCCGCCCAAAGCCGCGGGCGAGGCCGCGCCCCTGGCCAGCGTGCCCGCGATGATGGCGCAGGCCGAGCGCGCGTGGCAGGGCGGGCAGGTGCGCCGCATCGTGGTGAACCTGCCGGGCGACGCCAACGCGACCGTGACCCTCTCGCGCGCCGAGCCCGCTACGCTGGCGCACGATCCGTCCGCGCTCGAATTCGCGGGGACCAGCGGCGCCGTGCTGGGCACGTATGCCGAGGACAAGTCCGCCGCCGAGCTGACGCGCAGCGTCATGACCGGGCTGCATATCGCCAGCTTTGCGCCGCCGGGCCTGCGCGCGCTGTTCTTCCTGTGCGGGCTGGCCGGCACCGCCATGGTTGCCACCGGCGCGATCCTGTGGGCCGTGCGCACGCGCCAGCAACAGGCCAAGGCGATCGCTGCGCGAGGGCGGCCGGGGTTCGGGCTGCGCCTGGTCGAGGCGCTCAATATCGGGGCGATCGCGGGCCTGCCGGTGGCCTTTGCCAGCTACTTCTGGGCCAACCGGCTGTTGCCGGTGGCGATGGCGCAGCGGCCCGAGGCCGAGGTCCGCTGGTTCTTCATGGCCTGGGCCGCGTGCGCGCTGCTGGCGCTGTGCCGGCCCACGCGCGGCATGTGGCGCGCGCAGCTGTGGGCGGGTGCGGCGTTGTTCGGCACCATCCCGCTGCTCAATGCGCTGACCACCGGCTCGCATCTGGGTGTGACCTTGCTGCAGGGACGCGGGCCGGCCGCCGTGGCCGGCTTCGACCTGGTATCGCTCGCGCTGGGCCTGGGGCTGGGCGCCGCCGCGTGGATGACCGGCCGGCGGCAGCCGGCGCCCGCGCGCGTGGCAGCGCGCGCTCGCAACGTCGCCGCCGGCGCGCAGGAGGCTGCATGAACGCGCTGGCTGCCTTCGCGCTGTCGCTGGCCGGGTTTGCTGCGCTGGCGCTGTCGCTCGAGCGCCACCATGCCGATATCCATGGCCGCGGCAGCATGCCCGCGCGCGGCGCGGTGGCGCGTCTGCGCCTGGCCGGCGCGGTGGCGCTGGCGTTGGCGTGGGCCCTGCATGTCGCCGCCCAGGGGGGGCCGCTGGGCACGGTGGCATGGGTGGGCACGCTGACGGCCAGTGCCATCGCCGTGGCGCTGGGCTTGTCCTACGCGCCGCGCGCGGTGCAGCGCCTGCTGCCCGGCATGGCGCTGGTCGGGCTGGCCGGCGCGGGCGCCGGCTGGCTGCTCGCCGGCTGAGCCGCCCCGGCGGCGACGCGCGGCCGGGCGGCGCACTCAGCCTGCCGGTTGCGGCCGGCCGGTTGCTTCGGCGGGGTGTGCGATTTCGCGCCCGGCGCCGCCCACGACATCGCCCAGCACCTCGAGCAGCCGCTGCGGCGGATACGGCTTGCGCAGCACGGCGACCGCGCCAAGCCCCGCACGCTGCGCCGGCGTCAGGTCGAGCGCATAGCCGGTGGCGAACACCACGCCCAGCCCCGGATGGCGCGCGCGTGCCGCCAGCGCCAGCTCCACGCCGGAGTCCCCGGCCAGCGCCACGTCGGTCAGCAGCACGTCGACCACGTTGCCCGCCAGCATGGCGAGCGCCGCGGCCTCACTGTCCGCTTCCAGCGCGTGCAGGCCATAGGCGCGCAGGACTTCCGCGGTGCCGGCGCGTACCAGCGCGTCGTCGTCGACGCACAGCACGCACAGCGGCGCGGCAGGCGGCGCCTGGCCGGCCGGCGTGGCGGGCGGGGCGATCGCTGCGATCGCGGCGCGCTGGCCACGGTTGGCCAGCACGTGGCGCACCTTGCGCGCCAGCGCCTCGTGGGTATAAGGCTTGCTGAGCAGCTCGATGCCGGCATCGAGCCGCCCGTCATGCACGATGACGCTGTCGGCGTAGCCCGAGGTGAACAGCACGCCCACGTCCGGCAACCGTTCCCGCAGCTTGCGCGCCAGCTCGGTGCTGCGCAGCGGGCCGGGCATCACCACGTCGCTGAACAGCAGGTCTACCGGCACGCCGCGCTCCACGATGGCCAGCGCGCTGTGCGCGTCGCGTGCGCGCAGTACGTGATAGCCCAGGCTGGCGAGCATCTCGACCACCGTCGCGCGCACGTCCTCGTCGTCTTCCACCACCAGCACGGTCTCGCTGCCGCCGCGCGCGGGGCCGGCGTCCGGTTCGATATCCGGATCCTCGTCCCGGCGCACGCGCGGCAGGAACAGCGTGACCGTGGTGCCGTGCCCGGGCTCGCTGAAGATCTTCACGTGTCCGTCGGACTGGCGGATGAAGCCATACACCATGCTCAGGCCGAGGCCGGTGCCCTGGCCCTCGGGCTTGGTGGTGAAGAAGGGCTCGAACACGTGTTCCTGCACCTCCGGCGGCATGCCGACGCCGGTGTCGGTGACCGACAGCAGCACATACTGCATCGGCCCGGCCCCCGCCGGTTCGTCCGCGGCTTCACCCGGCAGCGCATTGCGCGCCGCGATGGTGAGGCGCCCGTGTCCCTGCATGGCATCGCGGGCGTTGATCGCCAGGTTCAGCAGCGCGTTCTCGACCTGGAACGGGTCGACCAGCGTGTTCCACAGGTTGGGCGCCACCACGGTTTCGATCTCGATGCCGTCGCCCAGCGCGCGGCGCAGCATGTCGTCGAGCGTGCGCACCAGCCGGCCCAGGTTGACCACCCGGGGCGCCAGCGGCTGGCGCCGCCCGAACGCCAGCAGTTGCGAAGCCAGCTTGGCGCCGCGCGCGACGCCGGCCAGCGCGTTGCGCAGGCGCGGCTCGGCGCGGTCATCGCCGGCGAGGTCGCGCGCCAGCAGCTGCAGGTTGCCGCCGATGACCTGCAGCAGGTTGTTGAAGTCATGCGCGACGCCGCCGGTCAGGTTGCCGATCGCCTCCATCTTCTGCGCCGTGCGCAGGGCTGCGTCGGCGTGGCGCAGCGCGGCCTGGGCTTCGCGGTCGACGGTGACGTCGCGGCCCACGCCGTGGATATGGCCGTTGGCCGGGTCCACCGACAGCGTCCAGGCCAGCCAGCGCAGCGCGCCGTCGGCGCGCTGCTGCCGGCATTCGAAGCGCACCGGCACGCCATCGTGGCGCAGGGCCTCCAGCTGCGCGCTGGCGCCGGCCTGGTCGTCGGCATAGATGAACGACAGGTACGCACGTCCCAGCACCTGCTGCGGCGCGTGGCCGAGCGTGCGGGTCCACGCCGGGCTGACCCGCTGCAGGCAGCCATCGAAGCGCGCGACGATGAGCAGGTCTTCGCTCAGTTCCCACAGCCGGTCATGGTCGGCCACGGCTTGCGCGACGCGGCGCTCCAGCGTGGCGTTGAGTTCCTGCAGGCGGCGCTCGGTGGCTCGGCGCAGTTCAGAGAGGCGCAGGTTGCTGGCCACGCGCGCCAGCAGCTCCCGCGCCGAGAAGGGCTTGACCAGGTAGTCGTCGGCGCCGCTGCCCAGGCCGCTCACGCGTGCCTCTTCGCCGGCACGGGCTGACAGCAGCAGCACCGGCGTTTCGCGCAGTTCGGCATCGGCGCGCAGCGCGCGCAACAGGCCAAAGCCGTCCAGGCGCGGCATCATCACGTCCGAGACCACCAGTGCCGGCGCATGCGCGCGCGCCTGCGCCAGCGCCGCCTCGCCGTCGGCGGCCACGACCACGCGATGGCCGGCGGCGCTCAGCAGGCGGCGCATGTAGTCGCGCAGGTCGTCGTTGTCGTCCGCCACCAGCACCAGCGCGCCGGCACCGGCCGCATCGCCGGCTTCGGCCGCCGTGTGCGGGAACGGCACGGCCGGGCGCTGCGTTGCCAGTGCCGTCGCCTGCGGCGGCGGCTCGGCCTGGGGCCAGCGCAGTGCGGCTTCGACATAGGCGCGCGCCGGCACGCTGCCGGACGCAGGCGCGGCGTCGGCATCGGATGCCTCGACAGTGTCCGCATCCAGGTCCGCGTCGGCGGCGGCCGGCAGGCGCACGGTGAAGCAGGTGCCCTCGCCGGGCACGCTTTGCACGTCGATCGTGCCGCCTTGCAGCCGCACCAGCTCCTGCACCAGCGCCAGGCCGATGCCGCTGCCTTCGATGGTGCGGCCCTGGGCGCCTTCCACGCGGTGGAAGCGCTCGAAGATGCGTGGCAGTTCCGCCGCCGGAATGCCCACGCCGGTGTCGCGCACGGTCAACGCGACGCCGCCGTCGCCGTGCGGCGCGACGGCCACGGTGATGGCGCCGGCGAAGGTGAACTTGAAGGCGTTGGAGACCAGGTTCAGCACGATGGTCTCCCACATGTCGCGGTCCACCGCCACGGGCCGCGCCAGCGGCGGGCAGTCGACCCGCAGCGTGATGCCGGCCGCTTCGACGCTCGCGCGGAACAGCGAGGCCAGGTCGGCCGTCAGCGCGGCCACGTTGGTGGGCTGGCGGCGCATCGTGACGCGGCCGGACTCGATTCGCGAAAAATCCAGCAGCGCATTGACCAGCTTCAGCAGGCGCAGCCCGTTGCGATGCGTCATTTCCAGCATGGCGCGGTCTTCGCCGGGGCTCGCGCGGCGTACCAGGTCTTCCAGCGGGCCCAGCATCAGCGTCAGCGGTGTGCGGAACTCATGGCTGATATTGGAGAAGAACGCGGTCTTGGCCCGGTCGATCTCGGCCAGTGCCTCGGCGCGCTTGCGCTCTGCCTCGTAGGCCAGCGCCGACTGCATGGCGGCGCCGATCTGCCCGGCCGCCAGCGACAGGAAGCTGCGGTAGCGCGCATCGAACAGACGGAACGGGTTCAGCCCCACCACCAGCACGCCGCGATGCGATGCGCTGCCCGAGGGCGCCACCTCGATCACGGCCGCCGACGAAGGCGGCACGCCCCATGCGCCGCCCGGCAGCGGCACGGCGAAGCGCGAGGCCAGGTCGTCAAGCAGGACCGTCTGCTGCTGCGCCAGCACTTCGGCCACGGGCCACGGCCACTGCGCGTCCAGCGCGATGTGCGCAGGCGCACCCGGGTGGGCGTCATCGATGCCGATGGCGCCGGCGCGCTGCAGCGTGGCGGCGCCGGGCTCGGCCATGTACAGCAGTGCGAACACGATATCGCGCGGGTCCGACGCCAGCGCCGCCATGGCGCGCTCGCACGCGTCGCGCCAGGCGCGCGCCTCGCTGGCCGTAGCCGCCACGTCGCGCAGCACGTTTAGCTGGCGCTCAGCCAGCACGCGCTCGGTGTCGTCGCTGTTGGCGCAGATGATGCCGCCGGTGCCGCCATGGTCATTCGGCACCGGGCTGTAGGAGAAGGTGTAGTAGGTCTCCTCCGGGTAGCCGTTGCGCTCCATGATCAGCAGCTTCTGCTCGACGAAGGTGCCCTCGCTGCCGGTCATCGCGGTGGCCAGCAGCGGGCCGATCTCGGGCCAGATCTCGCGCCAGACCACGGAGGTGGGCTGGCCGAGCGCGCCGGGATGCTTGCCGCCGATGATTGATTTGTAAGCGTCGTTGTAGAAGAAATGCAAGGCATCGCCCCAGCCGATCCAGATGGGCTGGCGCGAGGTCAGCATGATGCGGATCGCCGTCTTGAGGCTGTGCGGCCAGCCTTGCGGCGGCCCCAGCGGCGTGGCGTTCCAGTCGAAGGCGCGCATCAGCGCGCCCATTTCGCCGCCGCCGGCAAGACAGCCCGGCATGTCGGCGGCAGGGACGGGGGCTGCGCTGGGGCCCGTGGCGGATCCAGCGCGGGACGGCGGGGATGGCGGAGATGGCAAGGGCGTCATGCTGGCGGCGGGTGTCCTCATGGTCCTCTCTCGGGGCACGCCGGCCCCGGCGTTCGGCCCGCGCGTCTTGGCAGACTTTGCCTAGCGTTGCCGTGCAATGCAAGCGGGCCGCGAGGCGCCTGATCCGGCGCATTCGCGGCCCTTGCGCGCAGCGTGCTGCAAGCGGATTACAGCGGCGGCGAGACCCAGTACGGGTCGCGCCCGTAGTACTCGTGCAGCGACTTGCCCCACTGCGGGTCGGCCATGCTCGGCCAGCTGTCCTTGTTGAAGCCCGGCGCGGACTTGATCCGGTCCGCCGTCACGGCGATCCGGAAGCACTTTTCGTCGGTGTCCATGACCAGCGCGTTCCACGGGATGGCATGCAGCGTGTCGCCAATGCCGAGGAAGCCGCCGGTGGTCAGCACCGCATAGGCAATGCGGCCGTGCGGCACATCCAGCATGATCTCCGAGATCTTGCCGACATGCTCGCCGTCGGACGAATACGCCTTGGTGCCGTCCAGGCTGGAAGCCGCCATCACTTCCGGGCCCGGGCCTTCACCCACGCCGGAACCGACGATGGCTGCGCCTTGACTGCTGGGAGGTTGGGTTTGCATGCTGTGCTCCTTGTCGCGAGACGGTGGAATGCTTGGCGTGCGCAATGACCATGCCTGCGCCGCTTTGGCACGGTTTCCACGTGGATCGCCGCGCGGCGGGGCCTGCTGCCGCCCGGGCAGCGGTAATTCTTTCGCGCGGCTTGAAAAAACAACGCATCCGCACTGGCGCCGCGGGGGTGTCGCCAGCCTGCGGCAGCGGGATTGGGACGAGCGGGGGGGGGGTGGGGTGGGGTGGGGAAAGGGCCGGCGCGTCATTGAAGGGCGCGACAAGCCGGCCCGGGGCGGACCGCCTCAGCCCACCCGTTTCGCCGAGATCACCGCTTCGGCCACATTGGCCGGCGCCTCGGCGTAGTGCTTGAACTCCATGGTGAAGGTGGCACGCCCCTGCGTCAGCGAGCGCAGCGTGGTGGAGTAGCCGAACATGGTCGCCAGCGGCACTTCGGCGCGCACGATCTTGCCGCCGCCGCCCGCGATGTCTTCCATGCCGTGCACCATGCCGCGGCGCGACGACAGGTCGCCCATCACGTTGCCGGTGAACTCCTCGGGCGTTTCCACCTCGACCGCCATCATCGGCTCGAGCAGCGTGGGCCTGGCGCGGCGCATCCCCTCCTTGAAGGCCATCGAGCCGGCCATGCGGAATGCGTTTTCGTTCGAGTCGACGTCGTGGTAAGAGCCGAACACCAGCGTGGCCTTGATATCGACCACCGGGTAGCCGGCCAGCACGCCCGACTGCATGGTCTCGCGGATGCCCTTGTCTACCGCGGGGATGAACTCGCGCGGCACCACGCCGCCCTTGATCGCGTCGACGAACTCGTAGCCGCCGCCATGCGGCATCGGCTCGAGGTCGAGCACAACGTGGCCGTACTGGCCGCGTCCGCCCGACTGCTTGATGAACTTGCCCTCAACGTCGTGCGCCGGCTGGCGGATGGTCTCGCGGTACGCCACCTGCGGCTTGCCGACCGATGCCTCCACGCCGAATTCGCGCCGCATCCGGTCGACCAGGATTTCCAGGTGCAGCTCGCCCATGCCCGAGATGATGGTCTGCCCGGACTCCTCGTCCGTAGCCACGCGGAACGACGGGTCTTCCTGCGCCAGCCGGTTCAGCGCCACGCCCATCTTTTCCTGGTCGGCCTTGGTCTTGGGTTCCACCGCCTGCGAGATCACCGGCTCGGGAAAGCTCATGCGCTCCAGGATGATGACCTTGTTGGGGTCGCACAGCGTATCGCCGGTGGTGGCTTCCTTCAGGCCCACCGCCGCGGCGATGTCGCCGGCACGCACTTCCTTGATCTCCTGGCGCACATTGGCGTGCATCTGCAGGATGCGGCCCAGGCGCTCGCGCTTGCCCTTGAGCGGGTTGTAGACGCTGTCGCCGGAGTTGACCACGCCGGAATACACGCGGAAGAAGATCAGCTGGCCGACAAAGGGGTCGGTCATGATCTTGAAGGCCAGCGCGGCGAATGGCTCGTCGTCGCTGGGATGCCGCTCGGCCTCGCGGTCGTCCTCGGTGTGGCCCAGGATGGCGGGCACGTCCGCCGGCGACGGCAGGTAGTCGATCACGGCGTCCAGCATGCTTTGCACGCCCTTGTTCTTGAAGGCGCTGCCGCACAGCATCGGCACGATCTCGTTGGCGATGGTGCGCTTGCGCAGCCCCTGCTTGATCTGGTCCTCGGTCAGCGGCTCGCCCGCCAGGTACTGGTTGAGCAGGGTCTCGTCGGCCTCGGCGGCGGCCTCGATCATCTTGTCGCGCCATTCCTGCGCGGTCGCGAGCAGTTCGGCCGGAATCTCCTGGTACTCGAAGCGCACGCCCTGGCTGGCGTCGTCCCAGACGATGGCCTTCATCTTGACCAGGTCGACCACGCCCTGGAAGTGGTCCTCGGCGCCCAGCGGAATCTGGATCGGCACGGCGCGGCCGCGCAGGCGGTCGGCGATCTGCGCCTGCACGCGGAAAAAGTCGGCGCCAACGCGGTCCATCTTGTTGACGAACGCGATGCGCGGCACCGCGTACTTGTTGGCCTGGCGCCAGACGGTTTCGGATTGCGGCTGCACGCCGCCGACGGCGTCGTAGACCATGCAGGCGCCATCCAGCACGCGCATGGAACGCTCGACTTCGATGGTGAAGTCGACGTGTCCGGGCGTATCGATGATGTTGATGCGGTGCTCGGGGTAGTTGCCGGCCATGCCTTTCCAGAAGGCGGTGGTGGCGGCCGAGGTGATGGTGATGCCGCGCTCCTGCTCCTGCTCCATCCAGTCCATGGTGGCCGCGCCATCGTGCACTTCGCCCAGCTTGTGGTTGACGCCCGTGTAGAACAGGATCCGCTCGGTCGTCGTGGTCTTGCCGGCGTCGATATGCGCGCTGATGCCGATATTGCGGTAGCGCTCGATGGGGGTCTTGCGGGGCACAGTGTTCTCCATGGATGAAACACGCCCGAATAGAGTAGCACCACTGGCCGCTCTGCGTTGCCCCTGCTGCGGGCAGGGACAGGCACCAGCGGACGGCCCCGGCGGGGGTCCCTGGCGCGCCGCCGCGCGTCTGAGGCCGGCCTAGGATTTTCGCCGCAAGCGATGCGGATTCCTCCCATCCTGTGCGCGCTTGCCGCTCCCTATACTGGCGTGGCATCGCGTACCGGCGTGCGCCATTCCTGCTTCCCTTTTCCTGTCCCGGGATGCTGCCTGAGCCGATGCCTGCCTCGAACCTCGGACCCGCGCATGACAACCATCCTGATCGTTGACGACCATCCGGCGATGCGGCTGGTGCTTCGGCACCATCTGTCGCAACTGCTTGGCGTCGACGAGGTGATCGAGGCCGACAACGGGCAATGCGCCATCGAGACGGTACGCACGCGCATGCCGGACCTGGTGCTGCTGGACCTCGACATCCCGCGCTCGAGCGGGCTCGACGTGGCGCCGCGCCTGCGTGCGATCCACCCGCAGGTGCGCATCCTGGTCGTGACGGCGCTGGACCCGGCCGTGTTCGTCAGCCGCTCGTGGCAGGCCGGCGCGCAGGGCTTCGTCAGCAAGACCCAGGACATCAAGGAAATCCTGCGCGCGGTCGAGGCGGTGCTGGCCGGCTATACCGTGTTCCCGGTGCTGGGCCGCGGCGGCGCGCCGCGCCAGTCGATGTCGGCCGATGACGAGATGCTGCGGCGCCTGTCCGACAAGGAACTGGTGGTGCTGCAAATGCTGGCGCGCGGCATGTCGTACAAGGCCATCAGCGAAAGCCTCTTTATCAGCAACAAGACCGTCAGCAGCTACAAGGCCCGCATCATGAACAAGCTGCAGGTGTCGTCGCTGGTCGAACTGGTCGACTTCGCGCGCCGCTGCCGGCTCACGCCGTGAGGGGCCGCGCTGGCGTCTCCATCATTAGACATCGTATGACTTGGCTGCGCATGCACCCGGCATGCGCGCCCCGCTTCAGCCCTGCGGGCTGGCCGAGCCCGAGGCCTTGCGCAGCCGCTCGCGGCTGTTGGTCAGGTGCATGCGCATGGCGGCCTTGGCGGCGTCGGGGTCGCGGCGTTCGATCGCGTCGTAGATGTTCTCGTGCTCGATGCTGACCCGCTCCAGGTACTGCACGCGCTCCGGCGTGTTGACGTGCAGGCGGCTGCGCGGGATCACCATGGTGCCGAGGTGCCCCATCAGGTCAGTGAAATAGCGGTTGCCGGTGGCGCGGGCGATGGCCAGGTGGAAGGCGAAGTCGCTTTCCACGGCGTCGTTGCCGGCGTCGGCGCCGTGCTTGAGTTCATCGAGCGCCTGGCGCATCGCCGCCAGCTGCGCATCGGTGCGGCGCGCGGCGGCCAGGCCGGCGGCCTCGGCTTCCACGCTGACGCGGAATTCCAGCATCGCCATCACATCCATCGCCGTGCCCAGCGCATCCGGCCCGATCCGGAATGGCGACGGCGCCTCGGCGGGGCGTTCCAGCACGAACGTGCCGATGCCGTGGCGTGTCTCCACCAGGCCACTGGCCTGCAGCCGCGACAGCGCCTCGCGCACCACGGTGCGGCTGACGCCCATGGTGGCCATGATCTCGGATTCGGTGGGCAGCTTGTCGCCGGGCTTGAGCTGGCCCTGGCGAATGTCTTCGCCGAGGGCTTGTACGACTTCCTCGGCAAGCGTGCGGCCGCGGCGGCGCAACGGGGCAGGGCTGGAGGTTGGGCTGGAACTCGGCGCGAGAGGCTGGGCGTTCGGCATGGCGGCTAGGTACGGATACGGGCGGGGTTTCCCGGACTTGACCGGTCCGAGATGGCCTCATTATACTGGGTTATCAGTCATACGATGACAGATAACATACGCAACACCAAAGCCCCGGGTGGACGATCGTACGCCCCAAGCAATGCCGGAGACATTCCCGAGATGACCCCTTCCGCCGCTCCCATGGCGCCCGCCCACACCCCGGTCGTGACCGAACTGACCGTGGTGCCCGTTGCCGGGCACGACAGCATGCTGATGAACCTGTCCGGCGCCCATGGCCCGTACTTCACGCGCAATATCGTGATCTTGCGCGACAGCGCCGGCCATACCGGCGTCGGCGAAGTGCCGGGCGGCGAAGGCATCCGCCAGACGCTGGAAGACGCGCGCCCGCTGCTGGTGGGCCAGCCCATCGGCCAGTACCAGGCCATGCTGAACCGCGTGCGCGCGGAATTTGCCGGCCGCGATGCCGGTGGCCGCGGCCTGCAGACCTTCGACCTGCGCATCACCATCCACGCCGTCACGGCGCTGGAGGCGGCGCTGCTCGACCTGCTCGGCCAGCACCTCGAGGTGCCGGTGGCGGCGCTGCTGGGCGAAGGCCAGCAGCGCGACGCCGTGGAGATGCTGGGCTACCTGTTCTATATCGGCGACCGTCAGCGCACCACGCTCGACTACCGCACCGAGCCGGACGCGGACAACGCGTGGTTCCGCGTGCGCAATGAAGCGGCGATGACGCCGGAGGCCGTAGTGCGCCTGGCCGAAGCGGCGTACGAGCGCTATGGCTTCAATGACTTCAAGCTCAAGGGCGGCGTGCTGCGCGGCGACGAAGAGATGGAAGCGATCCTGGCGCTGGCCGAGCGCTTCCCCAGGGCGCGCATCACGCTGGATCCCAACGGGGCCTGGTCGCTGGCGGAAGCGGTGCGCCTGTGCCGCGACAAGCGCGGCGTGCTGGCCTATGCCGAAGACCCGTGCGGCGCCGAAGACGGTTACTCGGGCCGCGAAATCATGGCCGAATTCCGCACCGCCACCGGCCTGCCCACCGCCACCAACATGATTGCCACCGACTGGCGCCAGATGGGGCACGCGGTGCGGCTGCAGTCGGTCGACATCCCGCTGGCCGACCCGCATTTCTGGACCATGCAAGGCTCGGTGCGCGTCGCCCAGATGTGTGCCGAGTGGGGCCTGACCTGGGGCTCGCACTCGAACAATCACTTCGATATCTCGCTGGCGATGTTCACGCACGTGGCAGCCGCCGCGCCAGGGCGCGTCACCGCGATCGACACGCACTGGATCTGGCAGGACGGCGAACACCTGACCCGCAACCCGCTGAAGATCGAGGGTGGGCTGGTGCAGGTGCCCAGGACTCCGGGGCTGGGCGTCGAGCTCGACCCGGATGCGCTGGCGCGCGCGCACGAGCTGTACCAGCGCAAGGGCCTGGGCGCGCGCGACGATGCCGCGGCGATGCAGTTCCTGATCCCGGGCTGGCAGTTCAACAACAAGGCGCCGTGCATGGTGCGCTGACGCGCCGCCGCGACGATGCCGATGGCCGTTGCCTGAACCCAGCGCGGCGGGCCTCTCTCACCAAAACACAGCAGGAGACAACGATGCACACCTTCCAACGCCAGGCCGCCCCGCGCCTGCACCACTGGCTGCGCGCCTTCGCGCTCGGCTCGCTCGCCGCGGTCGCGGCGCTGACCTTCAGCACCCCTGCCGGCGCCGCGGCGCAGGACTGGCCGCAACGTCCGGTATCGGTGGTGGTGCCGTTCCCGCCGGGCGGCTCCAGCGACGCCATCGCGCGCATGCTGACCGTGCCGCTCAACGAGAAGCTGGGCCAGCCGTTCGTGATCGACAACCGCCCCGGCGCGACCGGCGCCATCGGCGCCACCTACGTGAAGCGCGCGCCGGCCGACGGCTACACCATGATGGTGGCGTCGATCGGCGTCTATGCGGTGAATCCGTTCCTGCAGAAGAACCTGGCCTATGACCCGGCCAAGGACTTCGACCTGCTGACCGTTGCGGTGCGCGCGCCCAATGTGCTGGTGGCCAACCCGCAGTTCCCGGCGAACACGCTGGCGGAACTCGTGGCCTACATGAAGAAGAATCCGGGCAAGGTCAGCTTTGCCTCGTCCGGCGCCGGTTCGTCCGATCACCTGACCGCGGCGCTGTTCTGGCAGAAGAGCGGCACCGACGGCCTGCATGTGCCGTACAAGGGCGGCGGTCCGGCCATCTCCGATCTGCTGGCCGGGCAGGTTGACGTGTCGTTCCAGAACGTCAACGCGGTGCTGCAGCATATCCGTGCCGGCAAGCTCAAGGCGATGGCGGTGACTTCCGACAAGCGATCGCCGGTGCTGCCCAATGTGCCCACCATGGCCGAGGCCGGCGTCAAGGATGTCGAGGTCTACTCGTGGCAGGGCGTGGCCGCGCCGCGCGGCCTGCCGCCGGAGATCAAGAGCCGCCTGCACGGTGCGCTGGTGTCGTCGCTGAACGATCCGAAGATGCGCCAGAAGCTGTCCGAGAGCGGCTTCGAGGTGGTGGCCAACACTCCCGAGCAGTTCAACCAGTTCGAGGCGCAGGAGCTGCAGCGCTGGAAGACCGTGATCGAGAAGGGCAAGATCGCGCTGGACTGATCGCCGCCGCATAAGACCCCATACCAAAGCAAAGCACCGACCGCGCCGGCCCAGCACTGCATCGTGCCGCGCCGGCGCGCGCCTTCGACAGGAGACCCCAGCATGACCCACGGACGCCGCAACTTCCTCAAGCAATCCTCCGCACTGGCCGCCGGCCTTGCCGCGGGGCCGCTCGCCGGCCTGTCTTCGGCCGCGCAGGCCGCGGACTGGCCCAACCGCCCGATCCGCCTGGTGGTGCCGTACACCGCCGGCGGTTCGTCGGACATCATCGCGCGCCTGGTCAGCAAGCAGCTGGGCGAGGCATTGGGCCAGTCCGTGGTGGTGGACAACCGCCCCGGCGCCAACGGCAACGTCGGCGCGGCACTGGTCGCGCAGGCGACCGACAACCACACGCTGCTGCTGTGCGATATCGGCGCGCTGGCTATCAGCCCGTCGGTCTACACCAAGCTGACGTTCAATATCGCCAGGGACCTGAAGCCGGTGTCGATGCTGGCGTATTCGCCGCACCTGCTGGTGGTGCATCCGTCGGTCCAGGTGACCAGCGTGAAGGAACTGGTGGCGCTGTCACAGCGCAGCCAGCTCAATTTCGCCGTGACCGCCATCGGCAGCGCGCCGCACCTGGCCGGCGTCGCGGTGGAGCAGGCCACCGGCGCCAAATGGCAATACGTGCCGTACAAGGGCGGCTCGCAGGCCATTGCCGACACCGTCGGCGGCAGCGCCCAGGTGCTGATGAACGGCATGCTCGCCACGCTGCCGCATGTGCAGTCGGGCAAGCTCAAGCTGATCGCGCAATCCAAGCGCACGCGCATGCCGCTGTTGCAGAACGTGCCGACCATCGCCGAGCAGGGCGTGCCGAACTTCGAATCGGGCACCTGGCAGGGCGTGATGGCCCCGGCCAGCATGCCCGACGCGATGGTGGCACGCATCAGCGCCGAACTGATCCGCATCATCCGCGCGCCGGACCTGCGCGCCCAGCTGGTGGCGCAGGGCGCCGAAGTGGTGACGATGACGCCGGGGGAAACCGGCAAGTTCTTCGTCGCCGAGCAAACGCGCTGGGCCGGGGTGGTGAAGCAGGCGGGGATCAAGCTGGAGGCTTGATGGGGTTTGCCGAAGGTAGAACGGCTCGCACGGGGAATGCGGGCCGTTTTTTTGTTTCTCGGCCAGAATTGGCGTGGGTTTGCTCCCCTCTCGCGGCAGCGCGTGCAAAAACGAAAAGCCCCGCACCAGGCGGGGCCCATCTGAGCAGCCCTCGTTATTTCCGCAGCGCCGCCGGCAGCAAAGCTTGCGGCAGGTTCTGGTAGCAGACCGGCCGCAGGAACCGGTCGATCGCCGTAGCGCCCACCGAAGTCGAACGCACATCCGAAGTGGCCGGGAACGGCCCGCCATGCACCATCGCGTACGCCACCTCGACACCGGTGGGATAGCCGTTGCACAGCACGCGCCCGGCCTTGCGTTCCAGTACCGGCAGCAGGCGCTGCGCGGCGGCGTGGTCGGCGTCGTCGAGCTGCATCGTTGCGGTCAGCTGGCCTTCCAGCTGCCGCGCCACTGTCAGCATCTCCTCCATATCGCGGCACACCACCAGCACCGTCGACGGGCCGAAGACCTCGGCCTGCATGCGGTGGTCGGCCAGGAACTGCGCGGCGCTGGTTTCGAAGATCTCCGGCCGTGCCTGGTTTGCGCCGACGGGATCCGCGCCGTGGCCGATGCGCCGCAGTCCGGCAAGCGACGACAGCTGCGCCACGCCCTGCTCGTACGCGGCATGGATGCCGGGTGTCAGCATCGTTGCGGCCGGCTTGCCTTGCAGCGCGCCGAGCGCCGCCGCGCGGAACTTGTCCAGGGCAGGGCCTTCGATGCCGATCACCAGTCCGGGATTGGTGCAGAACTGGCCGACGCCGAGCACCAGCGAATCGACCAGCTGGCGGCCGATCTCCGCGCCGCGCGCGTCGAGCGCGGCGGGCAGCAGGAACACCGGGTTGATGCTACTCATCTCGGCGTACACCGGGATCGGTTGCGGGCGCGCGTTGGCGGCGCGCATCAGCGCCATGCCGCCGGCGCGCGAGCCGGTAAAGCCTACCGCCTGGATCGCCGGATGCGACACCAGCGCCGTGCCGATGGCATTGCCCGCGCCCACCAGCAGCGAGAACACGCCCTCGGGCAGGCCGGCGTCCCGCACCGCTTGCTGGATCGCGCGCCCGACCAGTTCGGAGGTGCCCAGGTGCGCCGGGTGCGCCTTGACCACCACCGGGCAGCCCGCGGCCAGCGCCGCGGCGGTGTCGCCGCCGGCCACGGAGAAGGCCAGCGGGAAGTTGCTGGCGCCGAACACGGCAACCGGGCCGATGGCGATCCGCTGCATGCGCAAGTCCGGACGCGGCGGGTTGCGCTCGGGCAGCGCGGGCTCGAAGGTGGCTTGCTGCCAGCGGCCCTCGCGCAGCACGGTGGCGAACAGGCGCAGCTGGCCGGCGGTGCGGCCGCGCTCGCCCTGCAGGCGCGCGATGGGCAGCGCGCTTTCGAGGTGGGCACGCTCGATCAGCGTGTCGCCCAGTGCCTCGATGCCCGCGGCGATGGCCTCGAGGAAGGCCGCGCGCTGTTCGGGCGTGGTGTTGCGGTAAGTGTCGAAGGCGGCTTCGGCCAGCGCGCAGGCGCGCTCGACCTCGGCTTCGCCGCCGCCGTGGAAGTCAGGGCCGATGGCTTGGCCGGTGGCGGGATTGATCGCCTGCAGCGTCGCTTCGGTGCCGCGCACGGCTTGCGCGCCGATCAGCATGTCGCCGGTGATTTGCATGGAAGGAATCCTTGTCAGCGTTTGGAACGGGGAAACCGGCCGGAGGGCATGCGCCCCGCGGCCGGCTCTTCGGAATGCCATGCGGGCACGGCTGGGCGGCCGCCCGCGTGCCGGGTTATTGCGGGCCGAGCTTGTTGATCAGCGCGCCCAGCATCTCCATTTCCTCGCCGGTCAGGTCCGTCAGGGGCGCGCGCACGGGACCGCCGTCGCGGCCCACCAGGCGTGCACCCGCCTTGACGATGCTGACCGCATAGCCGGCCTTGCGGTTGCGGATGGCGAGGTAGGGCAGGAAGAAGTCGTCGATCAGGCGGCCCACGGTGTCGTGGTCATCCGCGGCGATGGCGCGGTAGAAGTCCATCGCCGTCTTCGGGATGAAGTTGAATACCGCCGACGAATACACCGGCACGCCCAGCGCCTTGTAGGCCGCGGCATAGACCTCGGCGGTGGGCAGGCCGCCCAGGTAGGAGAAGCGGTCGCCCAGCTTGCGGCGGATGCTGACCATGGCCTCGATGTCGCCCACGCCATCCTTGAAGCCGATCAGGTTGGGGCAGCGCCCCGCCAGGCGGGCCAGCTGGTCGGCGTTGAGCTTCGAGTTGGCGCGGTTGTAGACGATCACCCCGATATCGACCGCCTTGCAGACTTCTTCCACGTGGGCGGCAATGCCGTCCTGGCTGGCTTCGGTCAGGTAGTGCGGCAGCAGCAGCACGCCGGCGGCGCCCAGGCGCTGGGCTTCCTGCGCATAGGCGATGGCGGTGCGGGTGGGTCCGCCGGCACCGGCCAGGATCGGCACCTTGCCGGCGCAGGTACGCACGGCAGTGTCGACCACGGCCGAGTAATCCTGCGGCGTCAGCGAGAAGAACTCGCCCGTGCCGCCGGCCGCGAACAGCGCGGTGGCGCCGTAGGGGGCCAGCCACTCGAGGCGGGCGGCGTAGGACTTCGGCGCGAAGTCGCCCTGGGCGTCGAAGTCGGTGATGGGGAAGGACAGCAGGCCTTCGGAGACGATTTGCTTGAGTTCGTTGGGTGCGAGCATTGCGGCGATCCAGGGCGGGCCGATGGCCCGGGGTGGCAAAAACGGCTGACCACAGCGTGACGAGTCAGTCGAGTTATCAGTCATCGTACGACAATGGGATGATGAAGGCAATAGACCAGCGACGTACCTCGGGTTAACCGGGAGCGGTACAAGGGCCTCCATGGGCGGTAACCCCGTTCGGCCAAGGCATCAAAACCTACCCTCATTGCCGCGCAGGCGGGAATCCAGCGTCTTCAAAGTCACTGGGTTCCCGCCTGCGCGGGAACGACAGGCGTGGAGTAGTCAATGTTGTCTGACAACGTAAGTCACTGGCCGCATGACCCACTCAGTCAATTTGAATCGACCATGCAAAGCTTCCGCGCCACGGCGAACCGGCGGCTGGCACACTGGCGTCCTGAACCAATGGGGGAGAGCGCGGTGGGAGAGTTACAGGCCTTGCTGGAAAACCACGGGCTGATGCTGGTGTTCCTGAACGTACTGGTCGAGCAGGCCGGCCTGCCGGTGCCGGCCTATCCGATGCTGTTCGTCGCCGGCGCCCTGGGGGTGCAGGAAACCGGGCCGTCGATCGGCGCGGTGCTGGCCGCGGTCATCGCGGCCTGCGTGATTGCCGACACCGGCTGGTACTTTGCCGGGCGCCGGCTGGGGCAGCCGATGCTGCGCACCATCTGCAAGGTATCGATCTCGCCCGATTCCTGCATCCGCCAGACCCAGTCGCTGTACCTGCGCGTGGGGCCGCGCTCGCTGGTGGTCGCCAAGCTGCTGCCCGGTGCCGGCGCGCTGTCGACCGCAATGGCCGGCATGACGGGCACGCCGCTGCCGGTATTCCTCTTCTACGACGCGATCGGCGCGCTGGTGTGGGCCGGCAGCGGCCTGCTGATCGGCGTGGTGTTCAGCGACTTTATCGATGCCATCCTGGAGGGCTTCAGCACCTATGGCCATATGGCCGTGGTGGCGGTGGTGGGGGCGTTCCTGCTGTTCCTGGCGTGGCGCTCGTGGCGCCGTTTCCGGCTGCTGCGCATCACCCGGCGCGTGCCCCGCATGAGCGTCGATGAACTGGAGTCGCGCCGGCTGGCCGGCACGCTGCCGGTGGTGATCGACGTGCGCGCGCATGGCGACCTGCCGATGGAGCGCATCCCCGGCTCGATGGTGCTCGACATGCAGGGCGCGCTCGACAGCCTCGACGCGCTGGGCGTGGCGCCGGCCGAGGCCGACATCGTGGTCTATTGCGCGTGTCCGAACGAGATGTCAGCGGCGCTGCTGGCCGAACGCCTGCGTTTGGCCGGCTATGCCAGGACCTGGGCGCTGGCCGGCGGCTTCGACGAATGGAAGCGGCGGCACGGCGCCACCGTGCCGCCCGCCGTCACCCATCCCGGACCGGGCCAGGCGACGGCACGCTGAGCCCCAAGCCTCAGCGCTTGCCGGCGGTCTGGAACACCGACAGGTCCGGGTAGGCGGCGCGGATCTTTTCCCACTCGGCGGCATGGAAGAACTGGCACTTGCCGGCGCCAAAGCGCTTGGACACTTCCACGCAGAAGCGTACCGCTTCGGCGATGTCGACCTCGTGGTTGGCCGAGGTCGCGCTGCCCGACACCACCGACTGCGCCGTCACCGCGACGCCCACCACCGGGGCCCGCGTGGCCACGTGCGGCTGCATGATGCTGTTGAAGTGATAGAGGCCGTTGTGGTACGGCGTGATGTCCTGCAGCGAGATCGGGAAGGTCACCGCCGGGCAGCCGGTGGTCGATTCCATGGTCGCCACCAGGTCCGGCGCGACGCGCAGGATATAGCCCTGCATCGCCGTCGGCGAGATCGCAAAGCCGCGATGCTTGACGATGCTGTTGCCCTTGGACGCATCGATCGACAGGATCGCGTCCATTTCCGGCAGCACCTGGTAGTCGTTCATGGTGTCGGAAGACACCGGCATGCCCATGAACGGCACCGGATCGTGCGGCACCATCGAGACATTGGTCGACAGGTGGGTGGTCACGATCACGTCGCCCGGCACGTGGTCGCCGCGCGCCTTCATCTGCGCCAGCTTGAGCGCCACCGCCAGGCAGCCGATCGGACCATCGGCATCGGACACCAGCCCGACCAGTTCCGGACGCGCGCCGATGGCGCCATTGCGGCCGATCACGCCCAGCGTCGGCGCCTTGCCGCCGCCACGCTTGCCGGCGCTGCCCGGGATCACGATGGTGATGAAGTCGGTGGTATTGGCCGCGTCTTCGGGCGGCGCGTTGCGGACCGTGGTGACTTGCACCGACACGCCGGCGTCGGAGTACGGCGCGAACAGTTCGCTGACGACCGCGCCGTTGGCGTGCGGGCTGTCCAGGGCTTCGTGAATGACCAGCGTCTGCTGCAGGGCCATGGCTTTCTCCAAAGTTTGCCCCGGCCGCGCGGCGCGGGCGGGGCGTTCTACAAATCGGTCAGAACTGGTGGCGCAGGCCGACCATCACCGTGGTCTGCGTGTCGCGCCCGTCCAGCGGCGTGCCGCTGCCGCCGGTCCAGCTGGTGGTGTTGTTGCCGAACAGGCCCGACCAGTCGCCGTGGACGCGGTCGTAGGCCAGCGCCAGGTAGGCGTCGGTGCGCTTGCTGAAGGCGTAGTCGGCCACCGCATAGGCGGTGGTGCGGTTGCCGCTGAAGCTGTCGGCGCGGGTGCGGTTGTGCATCACGCTGCCAATCAGGGTGACATTGCCGGTCACCGCGTAGCTGGCACCCAGCGTGAAGAAGTCATCGTGCCGGCTGCTGCCGAACACCGAGCTGATCGCCGCACGGTTGGTCGGCGTGGCCGCGGTCGACATGCTGGTGATGGTGGCCGTGTCGGTGCCGCCCTTCGACGCGTCGAAGCCAGCGTCGCGGTCGCTGTGGATGTAGTTGGCAAACAGGCTGGCGCGGCCCACCGAGGCCTTCAGGCCCGCCAGATAGATGTTGGCGTTGCGGCTCTGGCTGTCGCGGGTCTGCTGGAAGTCGCCGACCGCGGTGATCGGCCCGGCCGCGTACCTGGCGCCGAACGACATCGACGACATCGCGCGGGTGTTGCCCGCGGTCTCGCCGAGCGCGTATTCGGCGATCAGCGACACCGGGCCGAAATTGCCGGTATAGCTGACGGCGTTGTCGTAGCGCTGGCCGGTCAGGTAGACCATCCATGCATTGGACGGCGCCGCGCCCACGCCGAGCGGATCGACGTAGTACAGCATGGTGTTGGCGGTGGTGTACTGCCGGCCCAGCGCCAGCTCGCCCCACTGATTGCCGATCTTCACGTACGCCTGGCGGCCGAACAGCTGGCCTTGCTGGTCGAGCCGGCCGGTGTCGGCCAGCAGCCCGTTCTCCAGCACGAAGCCGGCCTTCACGCCGCCGCCCAGGTCCTCGACCCCCTTCAGGCCGAAGCGGCTGCCAGACAGGAAGCCTTCGCCGCCCTGCTGCAGGCCGATCTGGGCGTCGCCGGCGGGGTTTGAGTTGGTCTGGTATGTCAGCGCGGTATCGATGACGCCGTACAGCGTGACGCCGGATTGCGCCATGGTGGTGGCGGGCAGGGCCAGCAGCGCTGGAAGTGCCAGGCGCATGGCACGGCGAAGGGTTGGGCTCATTTTGTTTTCTCCTCCAGAAGGCAAAAGGCGGCCGCGCGGGCGGCGCAACGCGGCCCGCGGGGCTGGTGTTGTTTGTATTGGTTGTGGCCGGGTGGGCCTTGAAATGGCTAGTGGCTAGTCACGCATGCATTCCGCTGGTTCGCTCCCCTCTCCCGCTTGCGGGAGAGGGGTTGGGGGAGAGGGCAGGCGCATGCAGTTGCGGTGACGCTTCACTTCGTGGCAACGCTGCCCTCTCCCCCGCCCCTCTCCCAGAGGGAGAGGGGAGACAACCGTTTGTGCTTCGGCGTTTAACGCGTTGCTCAAACGGCAAAGCCCGGCCAGTCCTGCATGCCCGCCGGCCCGGTGATCTGCGACAGTGCGAACGCCTCGCCCTCGCGAATCGTCTCGACCTGCCCTTCCGCCGGGAACCACAGCGCATGGCGCTCGCCCAGCACGGTTCCGGTGGTGCCATCGGAATACAACGCCGAGCCTTCCGGCAGCGCGAACACCTGTTCCGGCGCGTTGATGTGCAGGAACTCCGCCAGCCGCTCTTCGCGGCTTTCGCCGTTGTGCCCCGCGGGCTTGCCGCTGATGAAGTGCGGATTGATCTGGAACGGCACCAGGCCCAGCGCGCGCAGCGACGGCGGCTGCACGATCGGCATGTCGTTGGTGGTGCGGATGGTCGGGCAGGCGACGTTGCTGCCGGCGCTCCAGCCCACGTACGGCGTGCCCGCACGCACCTTCGTGCGGATCGCGTCGACGATACCGGCGTCGTACAGGCGCTTGAGCAGCGCGAAGGTGTTGCCGCCGCCGACCGCGATGGCGTCGGCCTGCTGCACGGCGCGCAGCGGATCGGCGCTGTGATGGATCGATTGCAGCGCGTAGCCCAGCTTCTCGAACACAGGCCTGACCATGCCCTCGTAGGTGTCGAAGCTGAAGGTCACGCCGGCGAACGGCACGAACAGCACCTTGCGCGGCTCGTGCCTGAGCAGCGTGTGGATCTGCTCGCCGGCGTGCTCGAGGTAGCCGAGGTTGTCCTTGCGCGAGCTGCTCATCAGAAGGATGCGTTGGGTCATGTCTTGCTTTCCGTCGGTTCAGGTGTGGGGTCAGGCGATCGCGGCACGCACCAGCGTGGCGACGCGGTCGATCTCGTCATGCGTGTTGAAGTAGTGCAGCGACACGCGCGCCATGGTTGAAACGCCGTAGCGCGCCAGGATCGCGTCGGCCATGAAATTGCCGGCTTCGATGATGCACTGCTGCGCTTCCAGCGCGGCGACGATGCGGGCCGGGTCGGTGCCGCGCACGTTGAACGGCACGATGCCGATGCGCTGGGCCACGTCGGTCGGGCCGTACAGCTCGAAGCCGGGGATCGACGACAGCCTGGCCACCGCATACTCGGTCAGGTCGCGCACGCGCGCCTCGATGGCGTCGATGCCGATCGCGGCGGCGTAGTCGAGGGCGGTGCCCAGGCCCAGGATGGCCGGCACGATAGGGCAGCCCGCTTCGAAGCGCTTCGCGCCCGGCACCAGCGACGGTGCGCCGGTGGCGCGGTCATAGGCGCCGTTCCACCAGCCCACCAGCATCGGCTCGACCTGGGCGATCAGCGCGCGGCGCACGTACAGGAAGCCGGAGCCCTCGGTCGCGCGCAGCGCCTTGCGGCCGCAGCCGGCGAGGAAATCGCAGCCGAGTTCGGCCACGTCCGAGCGCAGCATGCCCACGCTCTGCGCGCCGTTGACCAGCGACAGCACGCCGTGCTGGCGCGCGATCGCGCAGATCTGCGCGGCGGGCTGCACCGCGCCGCTGGAATTGGGCAGGTGCGAAAAGGTCAGCAGGCGCGTGCGCGGCGTGATGGCCGCGGCAAATGCCTCGGCTGACAGCAGGCCTTCGGCGTCGGCGGCCACCATCTTCACCACGATGCCGTGCGATTGCTCCAGCCGGCGCCACGGCAGCAGGTTGCTCAGCATCTCGGTGTCGGCCACCAGCACTTCATCGCCGGCTTGCCAGCCGATGCCGCGCGCAACGATCGAAATGCTCTCGGTCGCGTTCTTGGTGAAGGCGAGCTCGTCGGCCGCGCAGTTCAGCCATGCGGCCAGCGTGGCCCGCACCGCTTCCACACGCGCATAGGTCGCTTTGCGGAATGCCGGCAGGTAGATGCCGACATGGCCGGTGTCGAGCAGGTAGCTGCGCACGGTGTCGAGCACGGCGTCGGGCGGGATCGAGGCCGCGGCAGTGTCGAGATAGATGGTGGACGCCGTCAGCGGGGTGTCGGCGCGGATTGCCTGGATATCCATGGAACGTCTCGGGAAATGACAGAGGGGCGCAGCACATGCGCCCGCGGGTAGGGCTTACTTCTTCAGCTTGGTGACCGAACCGAAGAAGCTGAACAGGGCGTCGCCCGCGATCACGCCGCCGGCAAAGGCGCTCATCTCGGCCACGTGCCTGTCGCCGCGCAGGCGCTGCAGCACGAAGCGGATCGCCAGGCCCGCCAGCACCGCCCAGCCGGCCAGCGGCGAGGCAATCAGCATGCCGGTGGAGAGCAGGATGCCAAGCTGGCGCTTCGAGCCGCCGAGCCACTGCAGCAGCGCGCCGGGGACGGCCCAGATCATCAGGTTGCGCGCGATCTCGGCCGACGAGCCCGCCTTGATCGACGCCGCGTAGACGCGGTCCACCGGCGGGATCAGGCCCTGCGCGAAGAAGCTGCCGTGGAACACCACCACCACCACCGCGGCCACCGCGAAGCCGATCATCGCGGCCAGGAACTGCTGCTTGCGGCCGGCCAGTTCTGCCTCCATGTCACGGCCTTCGCCGCGCAGCAGGTAGCCGGTCTTGAGGTCGTAGCCCATGTCGGCGAAGGCGGGGCCGGTCGCGGCCGAGAAGCCCACCAGCACTGCCAGCGCCGTGGGCGGGAAGCCGATCAGGATGCCGATGGTCAGCGTGATCAGCGCCACCGCGAAGGCCGGGAACCAGCCCGAGTGCATCGCCGCGATGCCGACGATCAGCTCATGCACGTAGGCGGCAAAGGCGGCGTAGAGCACGAACAGCACCAGCATGCCCAGCGACATGTCGGAGATATGACCGGCCAGCACCGAGATCAGCAGCGCGATAGCCAGGTAGACCAGGAAGCCGCCCGACAGGATGCGGCTGGCGCGTGCGGCCGGGACTTCGATGGTGCGCGCGTCGGCCGCGGGGGCGTGGCGCGCGCGGCGGATTTCATGGGCGACCTGGAACAGGGCGACGATCCCCGCGCCGATCATCAACCCGTGCGGGATATACGCCTTGGCGATGTCGATGCCGGTCAGCGCCACCGAATAGCCGCGCACCAGCAGACCGACGCCGAACATGGTCAGCGCCGCCAGGTTGCCGAGGAACGCCGCGCCGAACGCGGACATCGGCACGCCCAGCCATGCGCCGCCCACGCCCACGGCGATGCCCAGGCCCAGGAAGGCGGCCTTGCGCCCGCCGCGGTCGCCGGCCCAGATGGCCTCGGCGGTGGCGATGCCGGCCGGCCAAGTGCCGGTGGCCGGGAAGATCTTGCTGCCGAACAGGAAGTACAGCATCGCGCCGTCGACGAACATGGCGATCACCGCGCCGATCAGCATCGGCGTGGCCAGCTCGGGCATGCCCATCGCATACGGCACGCCGATCGGGATCATCAGCGAGTTGGCGGCGCCGAAGGTGGCCGAAGAGATCGCGGTCTGCACCAGGTTCTGCCGCTCCAGCACGCGGAAGCGCCGCGTGACCTCGAGCGGGATGCGCGAGAACACGATCGCGATCAGCGCGCCGATGATCGAGGTATTTGCCGAGATCCCCAGCGACACGATCAGCTGCATGCCGATCATGGCGCCGAACACGGACAGCCCGACGGAGACCAGCAGCAGCAAGGGCTCCATGAAGCGCGTCCGTGTCGCGGGCTGCGCCGCCATCGGCGCGTTCAGTTGTGTTGGCATGGTCATGTCTTCCGCCGCTCCCCTTAGTGTTGTCTGGTTTTGTCTGTTGTGTGTGATGCCTGGCGCGCGCTCAGCGCATGAAACCGGCCACCGGGCCGATGGTGCCGCGCGCCGTGCGCAGCGCCTGCAGGCAGCGCGGCGCCGCCTCCGGCGTCAGCCGCTGCAGCGGACCGGCGATGGCCAGCGAGCCCACCACCGCCTGGCTGTCGCGGTGGAACAGCGGCAGCGCCAGCCCGGCCACCGTGGCGGCGGATTCCTCGCAGGTGTAGGCCCAGCCGTCGGCGCGGATCTGCGCCAGCCGCGCTTCCAGCCCTGGCGTGCCGCCGCCGAGCCGGCGCCGCAACGCCTCCGGCTGGAATGCCAGCATGGCCTTGGCATGCGCGCCCGCGTCGAGGGCGAAGCGTTGGCCCACCTCGATCGAAAAGCGCAACTGGTGCTGGCTGTGCGCGATGTCCGTGCACAGGCCGTGGTCACCGTCCAGCCACGACAGGAACACGGTTTCACCGCATTCCCGCGCCAGCGCCTCGAGCGCGGGCTGCACCACCTCGGCCGGCGAGAAGGTCTTGCGCGTGACCTGGCTTAGCTCGAACCAGCGCAGCCCGAGCGCGTAGCGTCCCTGCGCGTCCTGCACCAGGAAGCCGTTGGCGGCGAACGTCGCCAGCACGCGGTGCACCACGGCATGGTGCACGCCGCTGTGGCGGGCCAGTTCGCGCACGCCCCAGCTGGGCTGGCGCACGGTGAAGTGGGTCAACAGCGCCAGCGCGCCGTCCAGGGTCTTGAGCATTGCCGAGCGAAACTTCGAATTGCCTTTGTCTCTATATAAGAGACAACGTCTCTGATACAGAGAAATGCTAGGCCTCGCTGTCACCCGCAACAATCAGGGTTAACGCGCAGTCGTCGCCCGGATCGGGGCGAATATCGACCCATGCGCCCTTGCCTATACTTGGCGCAGGCCGACTGCTACGGGAGGCACCCATGGCTGCGGAAGATCACGGTTACGGCGACGAAGCGGCCCGCATCGCGCACCGTCGCCGCCAGCTCGGCATCGCACCGCGCACGCATGAGGGCGAGCGCAACTGGGCACTGGCGCTGTCCGGAGGCGGCATCCGCAGCGCCACCTTCTGCCTTGGCGTGATGCAGGCGCTGGCCGGCACCGACATGCCGGCCAACGCCACGGCGGCGACGCCGGACAGCGGCAGGCCCCGGACTGCCGGGGCGAGCATCGCCGCCTCGGCGCAGACCGTGCCCGGGCTGGCCTCGCTGCTGGCCCAGTTCGATTACCTCTCCACCGTCAGCGGCGGCGGCTACCTCGGCGCCTTCTTCGTCAGCCTGTTCGTGCCGGGGCGTCTGCGCCGCGGCACCGGCCCGGTCCAGGCCGCGGCCGATGCCTACCACACGCTGCAATGCGAGCCGCCCGGGCGCATCCACACCTCGGTTTCCTATGCGGCCGATCCTGGCCGCGGCGCTGTCGCATGGCTGCGCGAGAACGGCCGCTACCTGTCGCCCACGGGCGCGGGCGACAACCTCTATGCCGCAGCGCTGGTGGCGCGCAACTGGCTGGCGATGCACTACGTGATCGGCAGCGCGCTGCTGGTGGTGCTGGCGCTCCTGGCGCTGCTGCTGCACGTCGCGGCGGGCGCCTGGTACGGCTTCGGACGCTACGAGATGGACCTGCTGCACGATGCACGGCAGGCCTTCAACCAGGGCCAATGCGCGATCTGGTGGAGCCCGGTGCTGTGGCTGCCGCTGGCCACGGCGGTGGTCGGCGCGGTGCCGCCCGGCCTGGCGTACTGGCTGGTCTATCCGCGCGCCGCCGAGCCGCAGGCGCCGGGCCGCTTCTTCAGCCCCGCGCCGATGGTCGCCACGCTGCTGGGACTGCTGTTGCTCGGCGCCGCGTACTGGTCGGAACGGATCGGTGCGCAGCCGTTGCCGGCGCAGCTGTTTGCCGCGTTGGGCGTGCTGACCTGGCTTGGCGTGCTGGCCTGCCTGGTGATGCTGCAGGGCGAGCCGCGCACGGTGTCCGGCTATCGCGTGCGCGCCACGCGCGCGCTGCGCACTGCGGTCACGCTGACGCTGTGGCTGGCGGCACTGGGCGTGGCCGATACCGCCGCGCGCACCACCTACCTGTACGCCCACGCCGCCGGGCATCCGTGGGGCGTGGCCTTGCCCGCGAGCGTGCTGGGCCTGCTGGTCTGGCTGGTGCGCTATGGCGCGCGCTGGTTCGACCCAGGCCGCAAGGGCAGCGCCGGCACGGCCTGGCGCGCACTGTGGGCACGCCTGCCGGTCTCGCTGCTGGCCGGGGCGGCCGCGGCGGTGCTGGCGCTGCTGCTGTACGTATTGTGGTCGTGGCTGGTGCTGTGGGTGCGCTGGAATGGCCGCGAGCCGGTCGACTGGCTGGTGTATGGCACCGCCTACACCGCGCCGGCGCTGGCAACCCTGACGGCGGTGGCACTGGTGCTGGCGCTGGTTGCCGGCCGCTTTACCGGGTTCCTGAACCTGTCCACGCTGCAGCCCTTCTACGCGGCGCGTCTCACGCGCGCCTACCTGGGCGCGTCCAACGGCGAGCGCTTTGCCGCACCCGATCCCGATCCGGCGGCGGACCGGCGCCGGCGCGCGCGCTTCAGCGTGGCCGAGCCCGTGCCCGGCGACCAGCTCAGCCTCAACGCCTACTATGATCCGCACGTGCTGGCGCCGCTGCACCTGATCAACGTGACGCTGAACCTGACCGTCGATCCGGCCGAGCAACTGGTCCAGCGCGACCGCAAGGGCAAGCCGCTGTGCCTGGCACCCGGCGCCGGCCTGCCGCAGCCGGGCGCCGCGAGCGCGATCGCGCCGGATGCCCATGCGCGCTTCACGGTCGACGGCTGGCAGTGCTGCCCGGATCTGTCATGGCCGTCGTCGGGCAAAGCTGGCGCAGTCGCTCACGGTGGGCGACTGGATTGCCATCTCCGGGGCGGCGGTGTCGGCCGGGCTCGGCCGTGCCACCACGCTGGGCACCTCGCTGCTGCTCGGGCTGGCCAACCTGCGGCTGGGCACGTGGTGGCCGTCGTTTCCGGCCAGCCATGCACGCCGCGGCGGGCGCGAGGGCGAGCGCTGGCGCCATCCCGAACGCGCCACGCATCCCTGGCTGGCCGCCGGCATATTCCGCACCCAGTACTACCTGGGGTGCGAGCTGAGTGGCCGCTTCCATGGCACGCGGCGCGGCTGGCAGTACCTGTCGGATGGCGGCCATTTCGACAACACCGGTGTCTACGAGCTGCTGCGCCCGGGCCGCGACGTCGCGCTGATCGTGCTGTGCGACTGCGGGGCCGATCCCGACTATCGCTTCGGCGACCTCGCCAACCTGATCCGCCTCGCGCGCATCGACCATGGCCTGGAGATCGTCGTCGATACCGAGGCCGCCACCACGCATCCGGTGCTGAGCCGCGTCTTCGGCGTGCCGGAGGATTTCCTGCCGGGCGGGGCGGCCAGCGGCCAGCGCGCCGAGAAATGCGCGCTGCTGCTCGACGTGTACCGCACCGACCCGGCTTGCGCGGCGCCGCGGGCGCGCGTCTGCCGCATCGTGCTGATCAAGCCGCGGCTGGTGTCATGGGCGCCGGCCGACGTGCGGCACTATGGCGCCACGCATCCGGACTTTCCGCAGGAGGGCACCGGCGACCAGTTCTTCGACGAGGCGCAATGGGAAAGCTACCGGGCGCTCGGGCATGCGATCGGCCGGCGGGTGCTGGGCGGCGAAGTGGGCAAGGCGCTGCTGGCGTGAACGGGGCGCTGCGCGGGCCTCAGCGCACGAAGCCGATCACGTCTTCCAGCCGGCCACTGGCGTCGCGCAGCGCCTCCAGCAGCCGCGGCACGGCGGCATCGTCCAGCCGCTGCTGCGGCCCGGCGATGGCGACCGAGCCCACCACCGCGCTGCGGTCGCGCGACCATAGGGGCAAGGCAAGGCCGGCGACGCTGGCGGCGGCTTCCTCGCGCGTATGCGCCCAGCCGCGTTCGCGCACGTCGGCCAGTTGCTGCTCGATGCGCTCGCGCTCCAGCGTGGTATGCGGCCCCATGCGCGCCATGCCCTGGCGGTAGACCTCGTCGCGGAAGGCGTCGTCCTGGAACGCCAGCATGGCCTTGGCATGCGCGCCGGCATACAGCGGAAAGCGCTCGCCCAGCTCGATCGAAAAGCGCAACTGGTGCTGGCTGTGCACCAGCCCCACGCACAGGCCTTCATGGCCGTCGAGCCACGACAGGAACACGGTCTCGCCGCTCTGCGCGGCCAGCTTCTCCAGCACCGGGCGCACGATCTCGTCGGGCGAGAAGCTCTTGCGCACCACCTGGCCCAGCTCGAACAGCCGCAGCCCCAGCGAGTACTTGCCGGTGGCCGCGTCCTGCACCAGGAAGCCGTTGGCGGCGAACGTGGCCAGCACGCGGTGCACCACGGCGTAATGCACCCCGCTGTGCTTGGCCAGCTCGCGCACGCCCCAGGTGGGCTGGCGCACGGTGAAGTAGGTCAGCAGGGCCAGTGCGCCGTCCAGTGTCTTGAGAGTCATCGATCGTTCCTTCGCATCGGGCTGAATGGTAAGGGCAAGCGGCGCGCGGCTCAATCCTTGCGCCCGGCCGCATCCAGGCCGCATCCCGTCCGTATCCAGCCGATACCCACGCCGCCCGCAGGGCCGCAAGGCGGCCGCCAGCACGATCCGCGCAGGCTCACTAACATAGCGAACCATCCGCATTGCAGCGGGCGGCGCACGCGTGGCGTACGCCGCCCGCCAGACCACGACATGAATCGCGACTCTCTCCCCGCCGGCAACGGCATCGCCTATTCGGTGCTGGACCTCGCCCCCATCCCGCAAGGCAGCGATGCCGGCCAGGCCATGCGCAACTCGCTCGACCTGGCGCGCCATGCCGAGCAGCTGGGCTACCACCGCTACTGGCTGGCCGAGCACCACAACATGCCCGGCATCGCCAGCGCCGCCACCGCGGTGCTGATAGGCTATGTCGCCAACGGCACGCAGCGCATCCGCGTGGGCTCGGGCGGCGTGATGCTGCCCAACCATTCGCCGCTGGTCATCGCCGAGCAGTTCGGCACGCTGGCCTCGCTCTATCCGGGCCGCATCGACCTGGGACTGGGCCGCGCGCCCGGCACCGACCAGGCCACGGCGCGCGCGCTGCGCCGCCATCTCTCCAGCGACAGCGCCGATACCTTCCCGCAGGACGTGGAAGAGCTCCAGGCGTATTTCGACGACGTGCGCCCCGGGCAGCGGCTGCGCGCGGTCCCCGGGGCGGGACTGAAGGTGCCGATCTGGCTGCTGGGGTCGAGCCTGTTCAGCGCGCAGCTGGCCGCGGCGATGGGGCTGCCGTTCGCCTTTGCCTCGCACTTTGCGCCGGGCTTCATGCGCCAGGCGCTGGACCTGTACCGGCGCACCTTCCGCCCGTCGGAAACCCTGGACCGTCCCTATGTGATGCTTGGCCTCAATGTGTTCGCGGCCGATACCGGGGACGAGGCCCGCCGGCTGTTCAGCTCGCTGCAGCAGCAGTTCCTGGCTCTGGTGCGCGGCACGCCGGGCCAGCTGCGCCCGCCGGTCGACGATATCGAAGCGCTCTGGAACGAGAGCGAGGCGGACCACATCCGGCGTTCGCTGGCTTGTTCGGTGGTGGGTGACCCGGATGCCGTGCGCGCCGGTATGCAGCGCTTTGTCGAGGACCTGCGCCCGGACGAGCTGATGATCACCGGACAGATCTTCGACCACGCGGCGCGCTTGCGTTCGTTCGCCATCGCCGCCGAGGCGGCGCGTACGCTGCGGCCCACCCTCGCGCCCTAAGCCGATACGGCCATGGTATGGCGTGCGCCGCACTTGCGGCGCACCGCCGCGGCCGCGCCGCGCATCCTGTTTGCGCACCGCCGCCGGGCTCGGATACATTAGAAGCCCCCAGACATGACAGAGGCGCGGCCTCCGGCACGCGCACGCAGTCCGCCCGATCCACCGCTTCATGCGAGCCATGCGCGCCGCCGGCGCAGCCCATGGCGCCAAGGGCAGCGACGACAGGAGACAGCGATGGACCTGCGGCAACGCGAGCACATCGAGACGGTGGTCCAGGCCACCACCTACCTATCCCCGCCAGCCCTGCTCGCGGACCGGATCGCGCATGACGCGATCATTCAGAACTCGTGGCGGCGCTGCGTGCACCAGTACGGGCTCGACCCTTCGCGCATGCAGGAGGCCCGCATCCTGCCGCAGACGCGCCTGCGCGAACACCAGGAACGCATCGACGACTTCGCCCGCATCGCGCGCCACGGGCTGCAAAGCCTGCACGCCCAGGTGGCGGCACTGGGCTACGTGGTGCTGCTGACCGATGCCCAGGGCGTGACGGTCGACTATATCGGCGACACCCACAGCGATGCCGCGCTGCGGCACGCGGGCCTCTATCTCGGCGCCGAATGGAGCGAGAGCGGCGCGGGCACCTGCGCGGTCGGCACCGCGCTGGTCACCGGGCAGGCGCTGACGGTGCACCAGGCCGACCATTTCGATGCCACCCATATCCCGCTGACCTGCACCGCCGCGCCGCTGTTCGACACGCATGGCAAGCTGCACGCCATCCTCGACATCTCGGCGCTGGTCTCGCCGCAAGCCAAGGACAGCCAGGGCCTGGCGCTGCAGATGGTGCGCATCTACGCGGCGCATATCGAGAACGCCAATTTCCTGCGGGCGCATCGGCGCGACTGGATCCTGAAGCTGAACGTCGCGCCAGAGTTCGTCGACGTCAACCCGGAATACCTGTTGGCGCTCGACGATGCCGGGCGCATCGTCGGCCACAACCATCGTGCCCGCCTGATGCTGGAGACCGAACTGAGCGGCATGCCGGGCGCCACCGTGCTGGGGCAGCCGTTCGAGACCTTGTTCGACGCCCGGCTGGAAGAGTTGGGCCGCTATGTCTACTCGCGTCCCAGCGAGCAGCGCCTGGTGGCGCTCAACCGCAGCGGCGGCCTGCTGTACCTGAGCGTGATGCCGCCCGCGCTGGGCTGGCAGGCACCCGCGGCGCCGGCGCAGGTAGCGATGCCGGCGCCGCTGGCGGCGCTCAGCGGCGGCGACGCCGCGCTGGCACAGCAACTGGAACGGGCGGCACGCCTGGTCGATTCCCCGATCCACCTGCTGATTCATGGCGAAACCGGCAGCGGCAAGGAGTTCTTCGCCAAGGCGCTGCACCAGGCCAGCGCGCGCCGCGCCGGGCCTTTTGTCGCCGTGAACTGCGCGGCGATACCCGAGACGCTGATCGAGAGCGAGCTGTTCGGCCACCTGCCCAACAGCTTCTCCGGGGCCGGCTCGCGCGGCAAGCGCGGGCTGATCCAGGAGGCCGACGGCGGCACGCTGTTCCTGGACGAGATCGGCGACATGCCGCGCGAGCTGCAGTCGCGGCTGCTGCGCGTGCTCGCCGAGGGCGAGGTGCTGCCGGTGGGCGCCGCGCGCCCGGTGCCGGTACGCCTGTGCGTCATTTCGGCCACGCACCATCGCCTGGAGCAATTGGTGGCCGAAGGCCGCTTCCGCGAGGACCTTTACTACCGCCTGAACGGCGCGCGCTTCGAACTGCCGCCGCTGCGCGCCCGCACGGACCTGGACTGGCTGGTGCGCAAGCTGCTGCAGGAAGGCGCGGGCGAACCGGTGACGCTGTCACCGGCCGCGAGCGAGCGGCTGCGCCGCCACCGCTGGCCGGGCAACCTGCGCGAACTGCGCAACGTGCTGGAATACGCGCGCGCGGTCTGCAGCGGCGGCTATATCGACGTGCACGACCTGCCCGATGCCGTCGCCGGCACCGCCGAACCGGCTGCCGTAGCGGCCCAGCCAGCATCAGCCGATCGCGCCCCGGAGCACGGCACCGCCGCCCCGTTCGATCCGCACCAACTGCCCCCGGAGGGCATGCTGCTGATGCAGTACCTGCGCGCCTCGGGCTGGAACCTGAGCGCGGTCGCGCGCCAGATCGGCATCAGCCGCATGACGCTGTACCGGCGCATGGAGCGCTACGGCATCCAATCGCCTAACCGGCGCGACGGCGGGGAGCAGGCGTAGGGCCGGGCTGGCTACGCGCGCAGGCCGCGCGCAGCGCATCGGCCAGCAGCCGCATGCCCGGCGTGGACGCGCGACGCTTGCGCGTAATCAGGCCATATGGCACCAGCCGGCCCCGCAGCGCTACCGGCAGGATCGCCAGCGCGCCCAGCGCGGCAAAATAGCGCGCGATCGCGTCGGGCACGACCGCCACGCGCTCGCTGGCGGCCAGCAAGGGCAGCGTTGCCATGATGGATGAGGTTTCAATGACATCCTCGGGCGGCGGCACGCGCGCGTCGCGGAAGGCCTGGTCAATGATCTGCCGCATCGGGCTGGCAGCGGGCTGGATGATCCAGGGACAGCCCGCCAGCGACGCCAGCCGCACGGCACGCTTGCCGGCCTGCGGGTGTGCGGGGCCGGCTACGATCGACAAGGTCTCCTCGCCCAGCGGCTCGAACACCAGGTCTTGCGCCAGCACATCCGCCGGGATGCGGCCCACGACTACGTCGAGGGCATCCTGTCGCAGCGCCTGCACCAGGACGTCGCTGGTATCCACCTGCAGCGAGATGTGCAGTTGCGGGTAGTGCGCCTTCAGGCCGTTGATGGTGCCGCTGAGCAGACCGGGCACCGGCGCGAGGATGGCGCCGATCCGCACCTTGCCGACCACGCCCACGGCGATCGCGGCAAACTCGTCGCGCAGCGCATCGAGATCGGACAGCACCACGCGCGCGTAGCGGATCAGCGCTTCGCCGAACAGCGTCGGTGCGATGCCGCGGGCGTGGCGCGTGAACAGCAGCGCGCCGACGATGTCCTCCAGTTCTTGCAGCGCCTTGGTGGCCGCCGGCTGGGTCAACGCCAGTTCATCCGCGGCACCGCGCAGCGTGCCATGGCCGGCCAGTGCCAGCACCAGGCGCAGATGGCGCATTTGCAGGCGTTTGCGCAGCGTGGCGGCGCTGGACAACAGGTTCTGTGGCTGGGACATGGCGGGGTGTGAGCGTCACGTCCTTATAGCATGCACGCGGCCGGCGCGGCCGATGGCTCAGCAGGATCCGAACTATCCTACCGGTGGCTGCGCCATGTCCGCACGCGCAATGCGGTAGAAGCGCGCCGCATTCTCCGCCAGCACGCGGATCCGCGCCGCAGGGTCGGGCAAGGCCTCGCATACGGTGCCGAGCACCGTGCCGAAACTGGCGCTCAGCGAGGCGACCGGCAGGTTGCTGCCAAACATGGCGCGCTCATGGCCGAAGATGGCCAGCGTCTCGCGCACGATGCGGCGGTTGCCCGCCGCATCCCAGCGGCCGCCGGGCAGCCCGAACTCGGACAGCTTGACCATTACGTTGGGGCAGGCGGCGAGCGCCTCCATGCCGCGGCGCCAATGCGCCAGGCCGGCGTCGGAGCGGTCCAGCGGCAGGCCGGTGTGGTTCAGCGCAATGCGCAGCTCCGGCAGAGCGGCGGCCACCTGCGCCGCCTCGGCCAGGTGCCAGAACGGCACGCGCAAGTCCCATGACAGCCCGTGGCGCGGCAGGCGCGCGAGATCATCCAGCCAGGCCTGGTCCTGCATGGAACCGGCCTTGGCGGCCACCGCTTCGCCCGGCTTGCTGGCGGTCAGCGGCTTGCAGCGGATGCCACGTACCCGCGCAAAGCTCGCCTGCCGCGCAAGCACTGCGGCGCAGCCGGACGTGCCGAACGGTGCGTAGGCCACCACCGCGGCGGCCATGCCTTGCGGCCAGCCGGGCTCGTGCAGCCAGGCGGTTTCGGCGACCGCCTCGCTGCGGTCGCGTTCGGCCTCGACATGCACCGTGGCCAGCACGGTGACGTGGCCGTCCTCATGCGTATCTTGCCGGTACTGCGCCGGCAGGTAGTCGTGCCGCAGCGCCCGATTGTCGCCAAGGAAAAACGCGGCCGGCTCGCAGGCGTCCTGCAGCCAGGGATAATGCCCGCGATCCAGCCGCCACAGGTGGTGATGGGCATCGACGATGGCCAGCGGCGCGCCGCCGCACGCCAGGCCGCGCGTCATCGGCAACGCTCCGGCAAGGTTGCCGCCAGGACCGCGGCCAACACCAGCGCCCCGGCCAACAGGTAGACACCTGCACCGGCATCGACATGCTGGATCAGCAGTCCGACCGCGTACGGCCCGCAGAACCCGCCGAGATTGCCGAGCGCATTGATCAGGCCGCGCGCCACGCCGGCGTCGTCCGCCGCCAGCAGCCGGGGCGGCAAGGTCCAGAACACGCCCGCCGCGGCCTGCAGGCAGACGCCGCTGCCAACCAGCAGGCCATAGGCCAGCCAGGTGTTGGCGTGGAACCAGACCGAACCGGCCAGGCACGCGGCAAATGCCAGCAGCGGCCACGTCACGAAGGCGCGCCGGCGCCCGCTGCGGTCTGACCAGGCGGACACCAGCAAGATGCCTGCCATGGTGCCCACATACGGCAACATGGCCAGCAAGCCCACTTGTCCCATGTCCCCGTGGGTCAAGTTCTTGAGGATGGTGGGCAGCCACAGGGTGTAGCCGTAGATGCCCATCTGGTACAGGAAATTCAGGGCGATCAGGCGCCAGATCACGGCATCGCGCAGCAGCCGTGCCAGCACCGAGTGCGTGGCCGGCGCCCTTGCCGGCGCGGCGTGCTGCTGCTCCGCATGCAGCCGGCCCAGCACATAGTCGCGTTCGGCCGCGCTGATCCACCTGGCTTCCTGCGGACGGTCGCAGGCCAGCAGCCACCAGAGGGCCAGGCACAGGGCCGAGATCAGGCCCTCGATGATAAACAGCCAGCGCCAGTCGAGCGCGGCGATCACCAGCCCCGACAGCGGGGCGGTGATCATTCCCGCTATCGGCACGAACAGGATCACCAGTGCATTGGCGCGGCCGCGCTCATGGTCCGGAAACCAGTTGCCGATCATGGTCAGCACCACCGGCAGCATGCCGCCCTCGGCCACGCCGAGCGCAAAGCGCAGGATCAGCAGTTCGGTCTGGTTGCGCACCAGTCCGGTCAGCACCGACAGCACCGCCCACGCCAGCATCGACCAGGCGATAAACCTGCGGCCGCTGCCGCGCACGGCCAGCTTGCCGCCGGGGATTTGCAGGAACAGATAGCCGGCAAAGAAGATGCCGCCGGCGAGGCCCGCCATGCCGGCGCCGATGCCGAGCGCTTCGCTCATGCCGCCGGGCATGGCAAAGGCGATATTGACGCGGTCCATATAGGACACGATGCACACCATCAGGATGGGCGGGATCACCCGCCACCAGCGCTGGGCCGGAATGCCGGTGCGGGAATCGAGGACGGGCGTGCAGGCGCCGCCCGCGGGTTGCGAAATGGTCATGGTCTCCTCCAGGGCTGCCGTCAGCGAGTGCGCCGGGGCTGCGGCACCTTGTCTGGGTTGGGGGGCAATTCGCGCGGCAGCGCCAGGATCGCCAGCCCATCCGGCTCCTTGCCGGTGGCAAAGGCGTGGCGCAAGGTGAGCGTGCGCAGGTCGAGCACGCCGACGCTGTTGTCATTCAGGGCGAGCCAGGCGCGGCCGGGGTCGGCGGGATGGAAGGCCAGCGCGATGGGTTTCGCGCCGGTATCGACCCGGGCCAGTTCTGCCAGCGTGTACGGGTCGAAGAAACGCAAGCTGCGCTCGCCATAGTTCAGCGCGATCAGCCGCTTGCAGGGCGACCAGTAGAGCCGTGTCGGATCCTCGCCGGTTGCGGCCGTACCCAATTCTGCGAGGGTATGGGCGTCCAGCTGCGTGATGCGGTGCTCATCCCGGCTGGCAACGTAGAGCATGGCTTCGTCGGGGCTCAGGCAGCAGCCTTCCGGGCGCCGGCCGGCATGCACGGCCAGCGGCTGGCGCGTGGCGTCGTGGGGATGAACCAGCGTCACGGTGTGCGACAGCAGGCTGGTGACATAGGCACGCTGGCCGTCGCGCGACAGCACGAACAAGTGGCTCTTGACGCCGCCGGAAGGCACCGCGCGGTCCGGCGTGTGCCGTGACGACGGCACTTCGAACACCAGCAGCATGTTGTCGCGCTCGCTCAGCGCGTAGACGCGGCCCCGCGCATCGAGCTGCAGGCCGTGGATGCGATGCCATGGCGCGCAGCCCAGCACGCCATGCCGCTCGCCGCGGACCAGGTCGACCGCGATCACCGCCGCGCCGCCATCGCCGGGATGGGCAAAGGTCTGCACGCCGTAGTGGCCGACATAGCCCAGCAGCCGGTCGCGGTCGATGGCGAATTCGTGGGGGTATTCCGGCAGCGGCACGGTAAAGCGGCGTGCCCCGGTCTGCAGGTCATAGGCACTGAAGCTGTGGCCGAATTTTTCCACCAGTACCGCGGTCCAGCGGTTATCCATGTCGTCTCCTCGTCGTCTTCGCCGGGGGCGGCGAAGCTCGCTATGGCGAGGACGAAAGTCTGGCGCAGGCAGCTGCACCGAACCATTGAATATTGGCTATTCAGGTATTCCCGCCAGTAATCGGCGCGGGTGGGGCCGGTCATGGTGATACGAGTGTCCAGCCTGTACACCTGCACTGTGACACCTGTCTCGCCGTGGTGGTCGTCCGAGCCGCCGGTCTGGCGAAAGCGCAGCGGTTTTTGCGGGTTATCCCTGAAGTCGGATGCACCGCAACGCCCGGATTTCGCCATCGCGATGCCATCCGGCCACTGGCACAGCCATTGCAAATACGCCTGTCACGACAACGACAACACAGGAGACAGGCTATGGGGCAGCCCAGGTTCGCCGATGCGCCGCTGGTCGGCATCATCGCCAATCCGGTTTCGGCGCGCGACATCCGCCGCGTGATCGCCAACGCCAACAGCCTGCAGCTGGCTGACCGCGTCAATATCGTGCTGCGCCTGCTGGCCGCGCTGTCGTCCTGCGGCGTGCGGCGCGTGCTGATGATGCCCGACCGCGAAGGGCTGCGCGTCATGCTGGCGCGGCACCTGGCGCACCGCCAGGGGCCCGACTCGAGCCTGCCCGAGGTCGCGTATCTCGACATGCCAGTGGCCTCGCGCGTCGACGACACGCTGCACGCCGCGCGCTGCATGGCCGATGCGGGCGTGGCCGCGATCATCGTGCTGGGCGGCGACGGCACCCACCGCGCCGTGGTGCGCGAATGCGGCGCGGTGCCGATCGCGGGCCTTTCGACCGGCACCAACAATGCCTACCCCGAGATGCGCGAGCCCACCGTCACCGGGCTCGCCACCGGCCTCTATGCCACCGGCCGCATTCCCGCCAGCCAGGCGCTGGCGTCGAACAAGCGCCTGGACATCGTCATCCGCGACGGCAATGGCACCTTCCGCCGCGACATCGCGCTGGTCGATGCCGTGATCTCGCACGAACACTTCATCGGCGCGCGCGCACTGTGGAAGACCGACACGCTGGCCGCGGTCTACGTGTCGTTTGCCGATCCCGAAGCGATCGGGCTGTCGTCGATTGCCGGCTTGCTCGAGCCGGTGGGTCGGCGCGATGCGGGCGGCCTGGCGATCGAACTGGCGGCGCCGGGCGCGGGTGAATTCGAACTAAGCGCGCCGATCGCGCCCGGCCTGATGTGCACCGTGCCGATTGCCGGCTGGCAGCGCCTCGCGCACGGCCGCCCGCATCGCGTGCGCCAGCGCAGCGGCGTCGTCGCGCTGGACGGCGAGCGCGAGCTGACCTTTGGTCCGGACGATGAGGTCACCGTCACGCTGCACGACCACGCCTTTCGCAGCATCGACGTCGCCGCGTGCATGCGCCACGCGGCGCGCCACCACCTGATGCGCAGCGTGCCGCAGCACGCCATGGCCTGAGTACGCCGGCCAAGCGTCCCCGCTTTTCTTGAAGTGCAACACCTGAAAACGAAGGAGACAGACATGACAGCCAGAGCCTCACACGACCCTGCCGCGCTGCCGCTCGACAAGGAGACGCTGCTGACGGTGTACCGCAAGATGCGCACCATCCGCGATTTCGAGGAACGCCTGCACGTGGACTTCGCGCGCGGCGACATCCCGGGCTTCGTCCACCTGTATGCGGGCGAGGAAGCCGCGGGCGTCGGCATCCTGCACCACCTGCACGACGGCGACCGCATCGCCAGCACGCACCGCGGCCATGGCCACTGCATTGCCAAGGGCGTCGACCCGGTGGCGATGATGAAGGAGATCTACGGCAAGAAGGGCGGCTCGTGCAACGGCAAGGGCGGCTCGATGCATATCGCCGACCTGTCCAAGGGCATGATGGGCGCCAACGGCATCCTCGGCGCGGGCGCGCCGCTGATTTGTGGCGCAGCGCTGGCAGCGAAGTTCCGCGGCAAGGGCGAGGTCGGCATCACCTTTTGCGGCGACGGTGCTTCCAACCAGGGCACCTTCCTGGAAAGCCTGAACCTGGCTGCGGTGTGGAACCTGCCGGTGATCTTCGTGATCGAGAACAACGGCTACGCCGAATCGACTTCGCGCGACTACGGCACCGCGGTGGACAGCTACGTCGACCGCGCCGCGGGCTTCGGCATCCCGGGCGTGACCGTCGACGGCACCGATTTCTTCGCGGTCCACGAAGCCGCGGGCGAAGTCATCCGCCGCGCGCGCGAAGGCGGCGGGCCGTCGCTGCTCGAATGCAAGATGGTCCGCTTCTACGGCCACTTCGAAGGCGATGCGCAGACCTACCGCGCCGCCGGCGAACTCGACGACATCCGCGCCAACAAGGATTGCCTGAAGCTGTTCGGCCGCACCGTGACGCAAGCCGGCGTGGTCGCGCGCGAAGAGCTCGACGCCATCGACCGCGAAGTCGCCGCATTGATCGAGCACGCCGTGCAGGAAGCCAAGGCGGCGCCCCAGCCGGGCCCGGAAGACCTGCTGACCGACGTCTACGTCAGCTACTGATCCGCCACGCGCAAACCAATTATCAGGAGACAGACATGGCTCGCAAACTGAGCATCAAGCTGGCGATCAACGAGGCGATCGACCAGGAAATGACCCGCGACCCCAGCGTCATCATGCTGGGCGAGGACATCGTCGGCGGCGCCGGCGCGGACGGCGAGAAGGACGCCTGGGGTGGCGTGCTGGGCGTGACCAAGGGCCTGTACGCCAAGCACGGCGACCGGCTGCTGGACACGCCGCTGTCCGAGTCCGCCTACGTGGGCGCGGCCATCGGCGCCGCGGCCTGCGGCATGCGGCCCATCGCGGAGCTGATGTTTATCGACTTCATGGGCGTGTGCTTCGACCAGATCTTCAACCAGGCCGCCAAGTTCCGCTACATGTTCGGCGGCAAGGCCGAGACCCCCGTGGTGATCCGCGCCATGGTGGGCGCGGGCTTCCGCGCCGCCGCGCAGCACAGCCAGATGCTGACGCCGCTGTTCACGCATATCCCCGGCCTGAAGGTGGTGTGCCCGTCCACGCCGTACGACACCAAGGGCCTGCTGATCCAGGCAATCCGCGACAACGACCCGGTGATCTTCTGCGAGCACAAGAACCTCTATGGCCTGGAGGGCGACGTGCCGGAAGGCGCCTATGCGATCCCGTTCGGCGAGGCCAATATCGTGCGCGACGGCAAGGACGTGACCATCGTCACCTACGGGCTGATGGTGCATCGCGCGCTGGAAGCGGCGGCGACGCTGGCCAAGGAGGGTATCGAGGCCGAGATCGTCGACCTGCGCACGCTCTCGCCGCTGGACATGGATACGGTTCTGGAGTCGGTCGAGAACACCGGCCGCCTGGTGGTGGTGGACGAGGCCAGCCCGCGCTGCAATATCGCCACCGATATCTCCGCGCAGGTCGCGCAGCAGGCCTTCGGTGCGCTCAAGGCCGGCATCGAGATGGTGTGCCCGCCGCATACGCCGGTGCCGTTCTCACCCACGCTGGAAGACCTGTATATCCCCAGCGCGGCGCAGATCGCCAACGCCGCGCGCAAGACCGTGAAGGGAGGCAAGCACTGATGGCCACGCCTGCAATTACCCCGATCGTGATGCCCAAATGGGGCCTGTCGATGAAGGAAGGCACGGTCAATGCCTGGCTGGTCGACGAAGGCACCGAGATCACCGTGGGCATGCCGATCCTCGATGTGGAAACCGACAAGATCGCCAATGCGGTGGAGGCGCCCGACGCGGGCACGCTGCGCCGCAAGGTGGCGCAGGCCGGCGACGTGCTGCCGGTGAAGGCGCTGCTGGGCGTGCTGGCCCCTGGGGAGGTGAGCGATGCGCAGATCGATGAATACGTCGCGGCTTATGAAACGCCGGCGGACGATAGTGGCGACGAGGATGCCGCCAGCGCGTACCAGTTTGCCGAGGTCGACGGCATCCGGGTCCGCTATGCCCGCAAGGGCAACGGCGCCCAGACCGTGCTCTTCATCCACGGCTTTGGCGGAGACCTGGACAACTGGCTGTTCAACCTCGACCCCCTGGCCGACGCGTACACCGTGGTGGCGCTCGACCTGCCCGGCCACGGACAGTCGTCGCCGCGGCTCGCGGGCACGACGCTGGCACAGATGGCCGGCTTTGTAGCGCGCTTCATGGACGAGGCCGGGATCGAGGCGGCGCACGTGGTCGGCCACTCGATGGGCGGCGGCGTGGCCGCGCAGCTGGCGGTGGATGCGCCGCAGCGGGTGCTGTCGGTGGCGCTGGTGTCGCCGGTGGGCTTCGGCGAGGCCGTCAACAGCGACTATACCGATGGCTTCGTCAAGGCGCAGTCGCGGCGCGAACTCAAGCCCGTGGTCGAACTGCTGTTTGCCGACCCGGGGCTGGTGAGCCGGCAGATGCTGGACGACCTGTTGCGCTACAAGCGGCTCGATGGCGTCGACGAGGCGTTGGCCGCGCTCGGCCAGGGCCTGTTCGGCGGCGGCCGGCAGAGTGAGCAGCCGGGGCAGCGCCTGGCCGACAGCGGCAAGCGGGTGCTGGTGGTGTGGGGCGCCCAGGACCGCATCATCCCGGCTGGGCATGCCGAGGCGGCGCCGCCCGGCGCTAACGTCAAGGTCTTTGCCGATGCCGGCCACATGAGCCAGATGGAGAAGGCCAACGACTTCAACGCGCTGCTAAGGCAGCACCTCGGCGGCTGACGCCGCGGCGCGGGCGGCCGCATGCGCTGCCGCCCGCCTTTGTCGAATCCACCGAATCACGACGACGTTTTCTCATGAGCACAGAACTGAAGACCCGCCTTGCCCAGATCAACAAGCAGTTCGCCGCGCTCGCGCAAGTTCAGCCGGCGGCAATGAGCGCATTCCAGGGCCTGATGAAGGCCGCCACGCAGGAAGGCAGCCTGCCGGCCTCCGTCAAGGAACTGGTCGCGGTGGCGCTGGCCGTGCAAAAGGGCTGCGACGACTGCGTGCTGTTCCACACGGCGCAGGCATTGTGCCACGGCGCCGCGCGCGAGCAACTGGCCGAAGTGCTGGCACTCAATATCGAGATGGGCGGCGGCCCGGGCGCGATGTATGCGTCGAAAGCTCTGGCCTATTTCGATGCGCTCAACGGCTAGCGTTGCTACACTCGGCGCATTGCCAATCCCGGGCGGGTGCCAGCCGATGCCGTTTGGTTTTGTCGAGATCATTGCCGCCGGCCACGCCGGCAGCGACCCGCTGCAGGACGAACTGGCGCTGCTGGAGCTTGCTGCCCAGGGCCGGCACGTGGCGCAGTTATGGGAGGCACCGTTGTCCCTGGTGGTACCGCGCACCTACCTGCGCCACGCGGCGCTGGAAACAGCGCGCGCCGATTTCGCCCGGCAGGGGTGTCCGGTGTTCCTGCGCATGTCCGGCGGCGGACTGGTTCCACAGGGACCCGGCATCCTCAACCTGAGCCTGGCTTACCCCGTCGGACAGCCGCCAGGCGCGCTCAGCGACGCGGTCTACCTGCACCTGTGCGCCGTGATCGCCGGCGCGCTGTGCCCGCTCGGCATCGAGACCCACTGGCAGGCGGTGGCCGGGTCGTTTTGCGACGGCCGCTACAACCTCGCCTGGGGTCCGCCCGAAGCCGCCCGCAAGATCGCGGGCACGGCCCAGTACTGGCGGCGCGCGCCAGCGGCCATGCAGGCGGCCGACGGCCAGCGCCACCTGGTGCTGGCCCACGCGGTGCTGCTGGTCAACGCCGACCCGCAGCTGATCAATGCGCGCGCCAATGCCTTCGAGGCGGCCATCGGCAGCGAGCGGCGTTATGACGCGAGCAAGGTCGTCAGCGTGCGCGAGGCGCTCCTGGCCTGCGGGCGTGCCGCGCCGGACGATGCCGCGCTGATGGCGGAGGTCTCGGACGCGCTGCGCTGGAGCCTCGGGCAGCATCCGGCGCCGGCCTAATCCTTCGCCGCGGTGCCTGGCAAGAAGCGGATGTCGCCGTACCAGGCGCGGGCCGAGGCATGGGTATTGTCGGTGTCGGTCATGATGCCGTAGGCCTTGAGCGGTCCGGGCGGCTCGCGGAATACGCGTTCATAGTCCCGTGCCACGTTGCGCCGCAGGTCCTGCCATTTGCCGGCATCGCCCGCGCCGGAGACCACGATCATCTGCACGCGACCGGTATGCGGATTCGGGATGACGGTGCCGGGCGCCGCACTGGTCGACCACACATACATCAGCGTGGCATAGGGCAGTTCCTCGCCGGCCACGGTCCTGGCCAGCTGTATCGCGGCGCGATCGCCCAGCGAGAGCTTGCTGGTGTCGCCGTCGAAGAAGAACACCAGCCGGGCCGGCGCGTCCTCGCGTGCGCCGTCGCGGTTGTCGGCGCCGGGTATGGCCGCCTCGGCCTTCCAGCGCCAGGCGACCACGGGGGTACGCGCCAGATCCACGTCGCCGGCGTGCATCAGCGCGGATGCCGAGCCATTGGCTTGCGCCCGCAGCACCGTCGTACCGCCATCGGCCACCAGTTCGTACTCGGTCCTGGCCTTGCCTTCGGCCACTGGTAAATTTTTCCAGTCCGTCGGCAGCGCACCGCCCGGCTTGCGCTCGGAAAGCACGAGTCCAGGCTTGCCGCCTTGCGCGGGCGCGGGAAGCGAGGCAAGCAGCAGGGTGGCGCACAGGGCGAGGCGCAAGGCAGCGGAGGTCTTCATGGCGGATCAGC